>JAJYZE010000037.1 GCA_021800195.1 Acidobacteriota bacterium | reverse complement strand
CTCTGGTGCTTGCTGCTCTCGTTCCTGGCGATTGAGCGCGGCCCACAGGCGAGCATAGAGGCGATCGCCAAGGCTTCGCTTCAAAGCTGACTTCCAACGGTCCTGGCGCTTCAGTCTCCGCAGGGCTCCGCTTGCAGGATCGAGAAGCTGCTCAAGGTCTGCCGGGCTCACGCCGCTGCGCAGATTCAGCCGGCCTGGAAGGAAGGGAAGTTGCGCAGGTTCGGCGTGGGGACTTGAGGTGAACACGTGCTCATATCCGGCTGCCCGGCAGGCGGAGAGGACGCGCTGGTTGAAGCGTCCGCCCGGGAGCGACATCCAGGTTACGGCTGTTCCCAGCCGGTCCTCCAAGGTCAGCCGAGCCCACCTAAGCTCCTTCTCCAGCGCGGCATCGGTGCAATGGGTCAGCAGGGCGTGGGACCAGCCGTGAGCGCCGATGCGCTGGCCGGCGGCGTGAAGGGCCTTGACCTGGCTCCAGTTCATGTAGCCGGCGCGCGTGCCCATCCAACCGACGGTGAGGAAGAAGGTAGCTGTAAGATTGCGGCCGGCGAGCGCGGGAAGGGCAAGCTCGTGGTTGGAGATGTGGCCATCGTCGAAGGTGATCTCCGGCCAGAGGTTGGTGTTGCCGGCAGCGGCCCGGAGGCGCAGGAAGAGATCGGCGTGGGCTTCGAACTGCCGGCGCTCCATCACGTAGGAGTAGCTGCTGGGAGTGTTCCGGAGCTCGTGATAGAGGAAGAAGAGCCGGTTGGAGGATGCGGACACGTAGAAGCTCCCAGGCAGCGGGCGGGATGAAGCGATGACTGCAATCGTTCCCCTAGGCTTTGCCGATGCTTTTGATTCTACGGGAGCTGCCGTCTGTATCCCCGAAAACCCGGCAGGCCAGCTCATCGCTGACCTTGCTCCCATGCCGTGAAACTGCGGAGAGGTTATTCCTAAGTTTTTACTCAATATCATGCTGTCCGCACAGCGCAAGGAGCAAAATTTGGCTCCCTTGTGCGGCATTGCTGTTACGAAAGTAAAAATAAAATACAAATCGTCCTAACTTATCCTCATGTGCGCCCCGACACGAGCCGATAAGCAGTTTGTAACCAGAGGGCTGAGCGGGGATGGCGTCGGTTGCAGCGAATCGATCTTCCGGTGTGCCGCATCAGCGAGACGGTGCGCGGCTTTGGCGAGACATTGCAAGAACCCGGTTCCAGGCTGCACTCCGCTTGGCGCGAGTTGCAAGAGCGCCAGGCGAGATGGCTGTGGTCTCCAGGATTCTGCCGGTTCCTTTTTGCAAAGCTCGGGCAACCTCTCTGGTCATGCTTCTGGTTACGTTTCTGGTTACGCTTCTGGCCGTGCCTTTGGCCGCGCAAGCCGTTTCCTCCACCGTGACGGTGGGAGCCTCACCCTTTGCGCTGGCGGTGGACCCTGTTACCAGCCGGATCTACGTCGCCAATACGGCCAGCAATACGGTTTCAGTCATCGATGGCACGACGGATACGGTCACGGCGACGGTCATGGTGGGCAGTCAGCCGGTTGCGTTGGCGGTGAACCCTGTAACGGATCAGATCTATGTGGCCAACAACAGCAGCGGGAGCGCAGGCAGCATGGTCTCCGTCATCGACGGGGCCACGAACGTGGTGGCCGCCACGATCAGCGTGGGAGCAGAGCCCTTTGCGCTGGTGGTCAATCCTGTCACCAACCAAATTTACGTTGCCAACTACAGCAGCAATACAGTGTCCGTCATCGACGGGGCCTCCGATTCGGTGACCTCAGTGCCTGTCGGGGTCAACCCCTATGCGTTGGCGGTGAACCCGGTGACCGACCGGATCTACGTGGCCGACCCGGGGAGCAACGCGGTGTCTGTAATCGATGGGGCCAGCAACGCGGTGACCCAGGTTGCTGTGGGCAGCGATCCGGTGGCGCTGGCGGTGAATCCCGTTACGAACCAGATCTATGTCGCCGATGAGGGAGCCGCCACGGTGTCTGTGATCGATGGGGCCAGCAACGCTGTGACCCAGGTGACGGTGGGCAGCGCGCCTGATGCGCTGACGGTGAATCCGGTGACGAATCAGGTCTACGTCGCCGATGCAGGATCAGCCGTGGTCTCAGTGATCGACGGGGCAAGCAACGCCGTGACGCCGATCACGGTGGGCAGTGTTGGAAGCTATCCGGTGGCGCTGGCGTTGAACTCGGTGACCAACCAGATCTATGTCGCCAACCAGGATGGCAATACGGTCGCGGCGATCGATGGAGCCACCAACGCTGTTACTTCGCTGACGGTGGGGGTAGAACCCTCTACGTTGGCCGTCGATCCCGTCACCAACCAGGTCTTTGCCGCCAATCTGTCCAGTGGCACGGTCTCCGTGATCGCCGGAGAGGTGAATATGGTGGCCACAGTGGCGGTGGGGAGCGCCCCGTCTGCGGCCGTGGAGGATTCAGTGACCAACCGGATCTACATTGCCAACAGCGCCGGTGATACGGTCTCGGTGATCAACGGTGCCGGCGGCGTTGTGGCTGCCACGGTCAGCGTTGGCAGCAGTCCGGATGCGCTGGCAGTGAACCCGGTGACGAACCAGATTTACGTTGCCAACAGCGGGAGCCATTCGATCTCCGTGATCGGCGGAGCGGCAAACGGCGTGATTGCGACGCTAAGTGTGGGCAACGACCCAACCGGGCTGGCGGTGGACCCGGTGACCAATCGGGTCTACGTGGTCAACAGCGCCGACGGTACCGTCTCCGTAATCGATGGTGCCGGCGGCGCAGAGACGACAATGAGCGTCGGCTCCGATCCCGTAGCTGTCGCCACGGATCCGTTGACCAACCAGGTCTACGTCGCCAATGCCGGCAGCGGGACGGTGTCGGTGATCAGCGGAGCCACCAACTCTGTGACCGCGACGCTGAGCGTGGGAGGGGATCCGGCGGCCATCTGCGTCGATGTAGCTTCCCACCGGATCTATGTGGCCAACAAGGCTAGCGGCACGGTTTCGGTGATCAGCGAAGCCACCAACTCCGTGACCGCGACGGTGAGCGTGGGCGACAATCCGGTGGCGCTGGGAGTGGACTCCAGAACGCAACAGCTCTATGTAGCCAACTCCGGCGACGGCACGGTCTCCGTGATTGCCGAGGCGACGAACTCGTTGGTGGCCACGGTGAATGTGGGCAGCGATCCTACCGCCTTAACGGTTGATCCGGTGACGAACCAGATCGATGTCGTTAACAGCGATAGCGGTACGGTCTCGGTGATTGACGGCGCATCGAGCCGCGTCACGGCGGTGGATGTGGGCAGCGATCCTGCCGCGCTGGTCCTGAACCCGGTGACCCATGATGTCTACGTGGCCAACTCCGGCGGCAGCAGCGTCTCCGAGATCAACCCGTATGGGGCGGGTGCGGGGCCAAGCGTGCCACTCGCAGTCAGCGTCACCGCGCCGCCAATGTCCGCGGATCCGCTCACGATCGCTCTGCCGAACCTTAGCCTTGGAACGCCGTTTCTTACCGAGAACACCGCGCCTGTGCTCACCGCGACGGTGACCAGCCAGTACACTGCATTGAGCGCCTATGTCGATGATGCGCAGTCCCCTTCTCCAGCCAATCCAGTTCCTACGGCGCTGTACTACCAGGTGGATGGAGTTGGCGGGGAATGGAGTGAGGCAACGTGGATGAGCGTCTCCGGAGCCACTGCGGAGTTCAGCATTCCGCTGTCTGGGCAGATTGTAGGCGTGCATACTCTGTATCTCTACGCGGCCTACGGGGACGAAGGTGTAGCGGACAGCTCCGGGCATGGCAGCGGCAACTCGCCGGAGATCGGCAATCTGACTGGATTCACCTATGTGCTGACGCCTGCGCCGACCGTCACCACGCTGACGGCGGCGGCCAATCCGCAGCAGCCGAATCAGGAGGTGACGTTCACTGCGACGGTCCAAAGCGCAGTTGCGGGCAGCTCCACGCCGACGGGCGAGGTCTCCTTTTATGACGCGATCTCAGGCGTGGCGGTGTTGCTGGGCGCGGCGAGCCTGGAGACCACCGGCGGCACTGCCACCGCGACCGTGCAGGCGAGCTTTGCGGCGCCGGGGAAGCATCCCATCTCTGCGGTCTACTCTGGCGATGCCACCCACTCCGGCAGCGGCGGCAGCTTGACGGAAGTGATCTCGACTCTGGTTGCAAGCCAGACGGTCGCCTCCATAAGACTGACTCAGAATCATGCCGCTGCTCCCTTTACGCCGGTGACAGCCAGTGGTGGAGTTGCGCCGCTGAGCTACAGCGTCTCCCCGGCGCTGCCTTCGGGTTTGTCGTTCAGCGCCGGCACAGGAACGATCACGGGCACGCCAATCCAGGCAAGTGCGGAGGCCAGCTATACCGTGACGGTCACCGATGCCGATGGGGCGGCGGCCACAGCGGCCTTCAGCCTGACGGTGGTCAGTGCAGTGACGGCGAAGACCACCGCAGCCTCCACGACGCTGACGTTTTACCAGGCCACGGCGGGCTTTCAGCCGGTAGCGGGTAACGGAGGTGCAGCGCCGTTGAGTTACAGCGTCTCTCCGGCGCTGCCGGCGGGTCTGGCGTTCAGCGCCGTTACGGGAGCCGTCGCGGGCACGCCAACTCAGGCCGGCGCAGCGGCGAACTACACAGTGACGGTCACCGATGCCAACGGTGCGGCGGCCACCGCAAACTTTACCCTGGCTGTGGCCCAGCAGCCATCCGCGATAACGATCAGCGCGAGCGCTACTTCCGCCACGCCCGGGCAGACGGTTACGCTCCGGGCCACGGTGGTGGCCACGATTGCCGCCACTCCGGTGACGCCAACTGGTACAGTCACCTTCTACGACAACGGGACAGCGCTGGCCAGCGAGCCGGTGACCGCCGGTGTGGCTGAGTATGCAGCGTCCCTCAGTGCAGGTTCCAGCAATGAGGTCACTGCGCGGTACGCCGGCGATGGAAACTTTCTGGGCAGCTCCACGGCCGGCAGTGTCAGCGTCGCTGTGGCGGCTCTCGGCTTCACTTTTACAAACGTCGGGCCAAGCGCCTCCACAACCTCTTCAGGCGGCTCGGTCACCTACAGCTTCAATGTCGCACCTCTTTACGGCAGCTTTCCGGGTCCGGTCACGTTCGGGGTGGCGGGTCTGCCATCGGGAGCCACGGCCAGCCTTACGCCAGTTTCGGTAGCCGCTGACAGCGGGGCAACCGCGGTGGCGCTGACGGTGCAGACGGCTGCAAACAGCGCGCGCAGCGGGATTCCCTTGGAGATGAGAGGAACGCCGGAAGGCAAGACGCTGCTGGCGCTTCTGCTTCTGCCTCTGGTGGGAGGAAGACGAAAGCGCAAGCCGCTGTGGAGGTCGATGCAGGAAAAGCTCAGCCGCACCCTGCTTCTTCTTCTGCTGGGCTCCGGGTTGGGAGGCATGCTCTCAGGCTGTGGAGGGCAGCAGGCCAGTGCAATCTCCAGCACCCAGTCTCAAAACACACAAAAGTACATGCTGACGGTAACGGCAAGCAGCGGATCTTTGCAGCAAAGCCAGACGGTCACGCTCACGGTGCAATAAGGGCGAAGCTCGTCGAGCGCGAAGCCGGGCCGGATGCAGCCATCGAGGAGGAGCGCATAGAGCGGCGACCGGCCATGGCCATCGTATCGGCCGATACCGGGGGTCGGTGATTCCTTCCGTGGGAGTGCTTACGAAGATGCCGGCGTCGCGGACTTCATTGGCTCTTTCGCACGCCGGCTGAGCCCCCACGGCCACCAGTTCCAGTCGCCGGCGACGCGCAGCAGAGCCGGGCCAATCACGATGCGAACCAGGGTGGCATCCAGGAAGACGGCTACCGTCAGGGTGAAACCGATCATTTTGACCACTAGAAAGTTGCCCAGGGTGAAGGCGATGAAGACCGCAATCATGATGGCTGCGGCGCTGGTAATCAATCCGGCGGTTTGGGCCATGCCTTCGGGGATGGCCTCCAACTCGCTGAAGCCACTGCGGCGCGCCTCCAGGACACGGGCGACCAGAAAGACCTCATAGTCCATGCTCAGACCGAAGACGATGGCGAAGGTCACAATGGGGACCAGCGGAAAGACGCTGCCGGTCCCGGCGCTCACGCCCAGCCACCGGCAGCCGTAGCCGCGCTGGAAGACCAGCACCAAAGCTCCGAAAGAGGCGGCTACGGTGAGTAGGTTGAGCAGGATCGCCTTGATCGCGACGACGACAGATCGGAACCCGCAGAGCAGGGCGATCAGCGTCGCCACCACCACCATGGTGGTCACGGGAATCATCTGTCGTTGGACGATGGTTTGATAGTCGGCGTTCAGGGCAGGGATGCCGCCGGCCAAAAGCGTGGCATTGGGCACGCCCGTAAGCTCAGGAGCGCCCGTTGCGCGTATCTGCCGTATCCAATCCACTTGCCCCCGTAAAGAGACGGAGTCTTTGGGCAGAACCTCGACGAAGGCTTGGTGGCCATTGCGGCTCACCAGGGACCGCTGGGTCTGGCGGGAGAGTTCGTCCACGTAAGAACGGTCCCCGCTGGTGAGGGTGGTGATAGAGAGTACGCGGGCGCAACGCGGGTCAGCGGCCACGCGGCTGGAGAGGCGATTGATGGCGTCCCAGCCGGCGGTAGAGCCGATGATTGAATCCGAGGGCAAATCGACGATCAGGCGCAGGGACTCCACAACTCCGGAGCGGCCCATACGATGCAGCGCATCCAGCGCTTGAACGGATTCAGCCTGTGCCGGCAGCCAGTCACCCCGGGGCAAGCTGGTATCCATGCGCGTGGCCTGATAAGCCAGCAGCAGCAGCGGCGTGCCGGAGAGCAGGATGGCCAGAAAGGGGTGAGCGACGATTCGCCGGCCCCAGCTTCGCCAGCGGCCCCCGACGCACTCAGGGCGACGCAGGTCGAGCCTGGGGGTGAAGGGCAGGCGTCCGGCATTGATGTGGGGGCCTAGCAGCGCCAAAAGAGAAGGGACGACGGTGTTGGCCAGCAGAACGCTGACGCCGGCCACCAGAAATCCGGCCAGGCCGATCGAGCGAATCTCGCTGATGGGTACGGTCAACAGGGCCAGGAAGCCGATGGCGACGGTGGAGGCGGAGATCAGCAGGGTGCGCCCGGCGCGGCGCGCGGCGATTCGCGCGGCGTCAGCCTTGCCGTGGCCGGCGGCAATCGCCTCGCGAAGCCGGCTGACCATGAGCAGCGTGTAATCGATGCCCAGGCCCATGCCCAGCATGGTGGCCAGATTCTGGATCAGGATGGAGAGATGGAAGTGCTGGCCCAGCAGGCCCGCAATCGCCATGGTGGTGGCGATGGCGAGCTGGCCGACGGCGATGGGAATCAGCGCGGCCGCCAGACTGCCGAAGGCGAGAAGCAGCAGAGCCAGCGTGGCGGGGATCACCAGGCTCTCTCCGTGGCGCACATCTTCGGCGCTGACCCGGCGCAGGTCAAAGTTGAGCGGAACCTCGCCGGTCAATTGCAGCTTGACCTTGGGGTAGGTACTGCGCAGTTGCGCCTCCAGTTGGTGGGCACACTGATGCAGAGCGGGGATCAGCAGCTCTACCGGGCCTGAGTTTGAGTCCAGCCCAATCAGGACGAAGCTGCCCCCGCCGTGGCCCAAAAAGAGGGGGTCGCGCAACTGGAGATAGGAGATCACGGCGGAGACGCCCGGCTGCTCCTCGACGGCAGAGACGACGGTTCGCAATGCCTGCTCGCCGGTCGGAGAATTAACCGGTGGAAGACCCTGGATGACAAGGACCACGCGGTTGACGAAGGGCGAATGGAAGTCGCTGGCTAGTTCATGATCGACCGTCTCGGCCGGGCTGCCTTCAACGCGAGTGGCCGTTTCCAGGTGGTTTCCAGCGTGGAAAGAAGAGGGAAGCAGGGCGAGGACAACGGCAAGAACGATCCCCGAGACCCAGAAATGGTGCACTTTCAAGCGATTCATATCCACTTCGTCCCTACGCGATCGAGGGCGTCTTCCGGTTCCGGTCCTCCATCTCCCGTGCGAGCAGGGATGGGTGTGGACGACGCCAGCAATGAACACCGGTGGACGCCGCGGTTGTTACGCGACCCCACTGGATCCTACTGGGTGGATTTTATCCTCTCCCCCATCCGTTTGCGTCTCTGCTAGAGTGGTCGCAGCCGGCAACGGCGAAGGAGCCCCTTATTTTACGCTTCGTTATCCTTGGACTTTTTGCCGCGGTCCAGATCGGATCCGCAGATCCGCGCATCGGCAATTGGACGCTCGAATCGGCTCAGTGCAAGCTGACTCCGCCCAACCGGTTGTCGATCACACGCCGGGGAGACAGTGAGCGAGTCGTGATCTCCGGAGAGAAACACGTGGCGTTTACCGCCAGCGCCAGCGGAAAGCAGACCGCAGTGGCGGGCAATCCGCTCTTTGATCAAATCGAGTTGCACCGGATCAACCGGAGACACGTCGTGGTGACGGAGAAGAAGGACGGCTTGGTGGTCGCGACGCTGGACGATCAGTTATCGAAGGATGGCAAAGAGCTTACGATCGCCACCAGGAGCCAGGGAGACGGGGACGCGAACCTCGGCGGCCAGAACGACGGAGTTACAGTCTGGAAGCGAAGCGCGGGCGCGCGGCGGCTCCGGGATCCCTTCGCCGGTGAGTGGACCGAGCAGATGAGCCGGACTCTGATGCGGCAGGGGATGGTGTTGAAGATTGAATCGGATGGCCGTGGCGGGGTTCAATTCTCCTCGGGCTTTCGCTATGACGCGCGCCTGGATGGCCGGCAGTATGATCTGCAGAACTCGCGCAATGACACGGTGCAGCTTTCGCTGGTGAATGCTCGCACCGTGGACGAGATCTATCGCCGCGACGGCCAGGCGACGGAGAAAGCCCGCTATATTGTCTCCGCTGATGGACGCCGGATGACGATGACCGACGAAGGAACCTTGCCGACCGGACAGCACCTCGCAGAGACGTTGGTCTTCCGCAAGCAGTAAATTACGGCCCCCCTTGATCACGAGGCGAGAGCCGCTGTGCCGGATCCGGCCCGAACGCCGATGAAAAACCCCGCGAGTCAAGCGCTGCTTTATGGCATTTTCAGTGTTGATGGGTGTCCCGAAGAGGGCTTACAGTGGCGTTTTCATTGGGGAAAACGCCCATAGAAGTCGAGGCATTGGGTACACCTGCACTGAAACTGCTTTAGCCAGCGCGTCTTCGCCGGCGGGTGCCGCGGCTGGTGAAGACGCAAGGCGTTGGCGGCGGCCTGGCGTGGCTGCCTCGCTTCCAAGAGCGTTCCTGGCGCTCCTACGCCACTTCGATGGGCTCGTTCACCTCGTGCGGAGCCACCGAGATGATGCCCTTGCGGTGCATGAACTTCAGAATGCCATTCACCGTCTCTTCCAGGGATGGATCCGGCCTTCCGCAGACAGAGGCGTCGCGGGCAGCCTGATAAGCCGAGCTGTCGTAACGCTTGAACTCCATCGCGGAGATGTTCTCCACCGAGCCCACCAGGAAGTCTAGCAACGGGAAGAGCAGATCCTCCTTGCGGCAGCGCCGGATCAGCTCCGGCACAAAATCGCGCAGGCTGAAGATCTCGAACTGCCGTCCGGTGGATCGGGTGATCAGGCCGGTGATGTCGAGCATGTTGGAGTAATCGTCGCGGGTGACGTGGTAGGTCTGGTTCGCCGTGCCGGGTGTGGTGGCGATGGCCACGATATTGTCGGCCACAATGTCCGCCGGAACAAAGCTCACCTGGTTGAGAGCATCGACGCCGATTCCGTGATTGATCATGAAGGCGACCAGGCGCACCGCAATATCGAAGTTGTTGCCGCCGCCGGAGACCGAAGGGCTGACCAGCGCGGGGCGGAAGATGCGGGTGGAAAGGCCCTTGCTGCGGGCGTCGGCCACTACCTGTTCGGCGACCCACTTGGTTTGGCTGTAGCCGAAGTCGAGCAACTCCATATCCTGGTTGTGATCGGTCTCCCGCAGAACCTTCTTTACCGCCCAGCCGAAGACGAAGGTGGTGGAGACGTAATTGAACTCCTTGGGGCGCCCAGCGAAGGCCAGACGCAGAACCTCGTTCGTGCCCATCACGTTGGCTTCGCGCATACGGTCGTAGTTGAACAGGTAGTTCACGGTGGCGCCGTTATGGAAGATGGTGTCGGCCTCCTTGGCCAACCGGTTCCACGTCTCGTCGCTCAGGCCCAGGTTGCGATGACCCAGGTCGCCGCAGAGAGGCGTCACGCGCCTTTCGAAGCTACGCATCAGCGCCGAGGAACATGGGCCCATCGACTCCATGGCCGCGCGCAGCCGTTGCCGGCCCTGCTCTTCGTCAGCGGCGCGCACCAGCACGCAGATCCGCGCATGGGTTTGCTCCAGCAAGCTCCTCATCAAAAACGGGCCGATGAATCCGGTGCCGCCGGTGAGCAGCACATGTTCCGGGATGACAACTTCGGGCAGCGGCGCGGGAGTGCGGGGCGAGAAGGCGAGCTTGCTGTCCTGGAGCATGAGGGTTCGTTCGGCTGCCTGCTGCTCTTCGCGGAAGGTGGCTAGGGATTGGCGCAGATGCAGCAAAGCCTCCTCGGGAGCGCTCTCCAACTGCTCGGCCAGCAGGAAGATCTCGGCCACGCTGACGCGCTGAATCACGCCAACATCGATCTGGCGGGCGAGGATCTCAGCACCTTTGTCCTTGAGCAATTCCTTCAGCTCATGCATGAAGACCACCAGGTCGAGCGAATCCAGTCCGGCTTCCACCAGGTTGTAGGGCTCCATGCCGGTCAGGTTGTAACGCGCTTTCATGGCGTCAAAGGAGGAGCGCGCCGTAGTGGCCGCCGCAGCGGCGCCGGAGTCTTTCTCGCGGGAGAACTCGGAGAGAACCTTGAACTGGCCGTCAAGCCACATCTGCTTGGTCTTGTGGCGCATGATCTTGCCCGAGCTGGTTCGGGGAATGGCGCGGGGCGCAATGAAGCAGATCAGCGCCACCTCCACGTTCAGGTAGTTGCGGACCTCGGTGGCGATCTTGCGCGCATCGGGAAGCACACTGGGGTTCTTCACCTCGGCCACAATGGCCAGCGCCGGCTCGCTGGCTTCGTGGATCTGGAAAGCAGCGACGCAATGGGCGCGCAGAAGGCTTGAGGTTCGCTCCACGATGCGTTCAATATCCTGCGGGTAGTAGTTCTGGCCGCGCAGAATGATCATGTCCTTGATCCGGCCGCAGACGAAGAGTTCGCCACGATGGAAGAAGCCCATATCGCCGGTGCGCAGATACCCATCGTCAAAGGGGCTGTCGTCCACCAGTCGCGCGTGAAACTGCTTCAACGTGAGCTCGGGGTTGTTCCAGTAGCCCTGGCACTTGCCCTGGCCCGCAATCCAGATCTCGCCAATCTGTCCTGGCTCCAGCGCAACGTGGCGCTCCGGGTCGACGACCCTCACCTGGATGCCGGGCAGCGGAGTTCCACAACTGACCACCTGGACCGAGGCTTCGATCTCGGAGACCTCGGTGGTCATCCGCGCCTTGCCCAGCGCCAGCGCGTGCTTTTGTACCGAGAGGATGGAGCGGCCGTCCAGGGAGACAGCCAGCGTGTTCTCCGCCAGGCCGTATGCGGCGTAGAAGCTCGTCGCCTTCAATCCGAAAGGCTCAAAGGTCTCCAGGAAGCGAGTAAAGGTCTCCGGCTTCACCGGCTCGGCAGCGCACATGAGAATCTTCAGTGAGCTCAGATCGCACTCTGCAAGGCTTTCTTTGGAGAGACGGCCGGCGCGCAGACAGTAGTCGTAGGCGAAGTTGGGTGCGGCCGATGCTGTGGCGCGATAGCGAGTAATGGTCTCAAACCAGAGGATGGGGCGCTGGATGAAGTCGGTAGCCGAGAAGCCGTAGACCGTGCCGCCTTGCAGCGCCGGATACAGGTAACAGCCGATCAAGCCCATATCGTGATACTGCGGCAGCCAAGAGACCACCACGGGATCCGGATGATCGATGACCAGCGGACTGGTATGGAGGATGTTCTCGTGGGAGACCACCACTCCTTTGGGGTCCATGGTCGAGCCCGAGGTATATTGCAGAAAAAGGGTCCGCGAAGCCGCGGCGGAGAACTCTGCGCGGATCGGTTCGACAAACCCTTCGGTTGGGATCCAGGCCAGGCCGGAGATGAAATCGACGTCCACTCCCGAGGCGCAGACGCCGCTTCTGGCCAGGTTGGTCTTGAGCGATGCGTAGTACTCTTCGTTGGTCAGCACTCCGGCGGCCTGGCAGTCCTTGGCGATGTGGACCATCTTGTAAAGGGCGCTCTGGAAGCCGCGCGAGCTGGGTGGGTACACCGGCACCGGAACCAGTCCGGCGCGTACGCAGCCGAAGAAGGCGCAGATCATCTCCAGCCCCGGCGGGTAGGCCAGCAGCAGCCGTTGCTCCGGGGCAAAGCGGCCGTCCTTCAGCAGGTGCTCCGCAATGGCCCTGGTGCGGCGGAGGAAGGACGCATACGTGTAGCTCTCCAGCGTCTTTCCGTGCGGGTCAAGGTAAGAGTAAAGACGTTTGTGCGGGTGCTCGGCTCCCAGTCGGTCCAGCGTGTCCAAAATCGACGTCATAATCGGTCCGTGACGACCTCCCGTGTTGGGTTGATAGCGATCAGCATCTGGCGCTGGTGTCCAAGACATCTCCCTGGGCATGGAAAGAGCCAGAGTCCTAGCCTCTGCCCAGCCGTACAACAGCCCATGTTGCAGAATGAATCCGGGCGGCCAAACTCCGGATTCTCAATGATCGGTGCCTCTTGTCAGGGTAAGGCTGGAGTGGGAACTCTCGCGCAACCACTCAGTGACCTTCTCTCTGCCAGCCCATTCTGTTTGTCTGTGGCTGTGCCCGCGAAGCAACTTACCGACCGTATCTGTTCAAGCGCGGCGCGGGGGCATGCCCTTCTTTGATGGAAAAAGATACCTGAACTCTCGATCTCCGCTCCACCTTTGGGGCAGGTCCTGCTTCTTTTCGGGCTCGGAATTGGGTCTTAAAGATCAACGGTTGAGCGCTGAAGTCTCCAGTATATTGCACGCGCGTGATTTCCATGGCCAGAGCCCGCAGCCGTCGCGACAAGAGAGCGCGAGAGCTGGGCGAGCCGACGCGGCACAGCAGCGGAGTGGCAAGGAAATGAGCCATTTCATGGTGACAGCACGAGCCATTGGCCAAGGATAGCAGAGCGCAATTGCCCATCATGTTTGCGGGTCCAGGACTGCGGGTCCAGGATTGCGGGGCCAGGATTGCGGGGCCAGGATTGCCCGTCCAAAGATTTCCAGTTCAGGATTTCCAGCTCAAGATGAACGCTCCGTCATGCCTGCCTTGTCTGCTCACGGCCATCTCTCCGCCGGGTGAGGATCTACCGAGGCTTGCGACTCCGGTCTTGCTTGGAGCGCGGGCGCTGCGCTACCGTCGCAAACTTGGACTGCGGGGTTATAATCTGCCCTGTCCGCACCCTGTTCGCCGATCTTGCGGGGAGGCCGGATGGAATTTGGAGCAAGTTGGGGTTGCGAGGGGACTGTGACGTCCTGCGTGCAGACAGTACCCATAACCGCGGAGGAGATGGAGGACCTGGTGATTCGCGAGCGCACCGGCGATGAAGCTGTTGACCGTGACCCGGCGCGAGCGATAGCCGGCGACTCTCCGGTCGATGCAGCGGGCCGCGCCCTTTTCCCCAAAGTCTTGCGGCAGCGTCTGGAACAGTACTTTACCAGTCAGGGCATCTCTCCCAAGGCTAACCGGACCATGTGGGTCAAGATTGTCGCTGGAATGGCGTTGCTCGCAGGCAGTTGGATCGCGATTTATGCCGTCAGGATGGGACCGGGAGCCTTTGTGGCTCTCTACGTTTTAGGCGGGCTTGCCCAGACCTTCCTGCTGCTGAATATCGCTCACGACAGCAACCATAACGCCATCTCGTCCCGCCCCTGGGTCAACAAGACACTGAATTATGTCTTTGATCTCTGCGGCATCAGTTCTTACATGTGGCGCATTCTGCACCACCGCGGGCATCACTCCTGCATCAACATCCACGGGGAGGACGATGCACTGACGGGAAGAGGACTGTTGCGTTTTACTCCGCATGAGCCGCGCACCCGGGCGCAGCGATTTCAACATATCTACGCGCTGGGTCTTTACGCGGTCTTCTCTCTGGATTACGTTTTTGTGCGCGACTTCGAGTGCTTTTTCTTTCCTAGCCACGAGTACCTTCGGCGAGCCCGGCATCCGGCGCGGGAGTACGCCACCCTATTGATGGGCAAGGCGCTCTACGTCACTTACATGCTGATCTTGCCTGTGGTGGTGCTGGGCCGGTCAGTGTGGTTGGTGGCCGGGGCATTCCTGCTGGTGCATCTGATCGTCGGGCTGAGCGTGGCGCTAGTTTTTCAGACCACCCATACGGTGGCAAGCACACACTTTCCCGCCAGCCGCGATGAGTTTGAGAACGGCGTCTATCACATCTTTGCCACCACCGCCGACTATGCAACGTCGAACCCGGTTGTGGGCTGGCTTACGGGTGGGCTGAACCACCATGTGGCGCACCATCTGTGCTCCTACGTCTGCCACACCCACTATGCTCCTCTCACCCGCATCGTCGCGCAGACAGCCGCCGAGTTTGGCATACCCTACCGGCAGAATCGCACCATGGCCGGGGCCATCCGTCACCATCTGATGCTCTTGAGACAACTCGGCCAGGCAGACTGAAGACAGAAGAACAAAGAAAGGCGCGAACCGACATTCGCGGAGTCTGGATCTTTCCCTATGGCGCCCCAATTCAGTTGTGACACTGGCCGGTTATGGTTCGGTTCTCTCAAACAATCGCCCTTGAAGGAGGTGTAGTTTGCCCTCCTCCGCCCCGGGGGCCTCGCGGCTTCGCTCCCTTCTGGACTCGCGCGCGATGGCGCGCAATCCCATCGACGTTCTCTCAAAGTACACGGAGCATTATGGCGACACCTTCTGGTTCTATCTAGGGGGCATGAAGAAAGCTCTGCTGACGCGCGAACCTGCGGTGATGCAGCATGTTCTAAAGACCAACGCAGAGAACTATCAGAAGTCGCACATCCAGGTCAGGCGAATGGGCCACTTTCTGGGCAAAGGTCTGCTGACCACCCACGGAGAGGCTTGGCGGACGCAGCGGCGGTTGATCCAGAAGGGATTCGATCGCAAGCAGTTGGAGGCGCTGGGGAGCATCATGCAGGAGTCGTTGCAGGAGTCTCTGCCGGAGTTTGACCGCCAGGTTCGTCTTGGTCCGGTGGACATCCACCCTCACCTGATGAAGATGACCTTTGCGATGGTGGCGCGCTCGCTCTTTGGCGCTCGTCTGAAGAGTGAGGACATTGGCCTGGTCAGCCACTCCATTTCCACCATTCAGGAGTTCATCGTTCGCCAGACGATCGAGCCATATCTGAACCCCTGGTTTTCGGTCTCCGGCCAGTTGCGTAAACACGAGCAGATGCGAGAGCGCGCCGACGGCGTTCTATTGGAGTACATTCGCCAGCGGCGGGGCCAGCCGCCCGGGCACGACCTTCTGCAGACGCTGATGGATGCCCGCTACAGCGATGGGCAGG
>JAJYZE010000036.1 GCA_021800195.1 Acidobacteriota bacterium | reverse complement strand
CGGCCTTCGCGGCCGGGGACCTACAACCAAACAAAATCGTCCCGGCCAGCGTCACGGCTCCAGCCAGCACCAACTGACGATGGAAGCCGGGACGTGAGATTACGATGTAGGCAAAGCCTGCCAGCGCCAGCAGCGGCGGCAAAGGATACAGCCAAATCCGGAAGGGCCGGCGCATCCCCGGACGTCGCGCGCGCAGCAGCACGACCCCCACCTGCTGCAGCCCAAACTGCAAGACAATCCGCAACACCACCAGCGCCGCAATCACGTCCGCCAGAGAGAAGAAGCAGAACACACACGCGGCTGCGGAGAGCACCAGCAGTGAAACATACGGAAACCTTCCCTGCGGATGGAGCCGCGCAAAGATCCTGGGAAAGTTGCCATCCCGCGCCGCCGCGTAAGGAATCCGCGAGTAACCTAGGAGCAAAGAGAAGACGCTGGCAAACGCCGTCGCCATCACCAGCACCGCCGCCAGACGTCCCAGCCAGATTCCCATGGCAGCGCCCCAGTGCGGCGAATACGCAACCCGCATCATCTCGCTCAGCAAGGCTCGCCGCGCCTGCAGATCCTGCGCAGCCAGAATCGCGGGCGCGCCCAGTACAGAGAGCACACTGATGTTCAGCCCCAGATACAACAACGCCACCAGCCCAATCGAAAGCAGCACGGCGCGGGGGATCGTCCGCTCCGGCTCGCGCGTCTCCCCACCCAGAAATGTCACGTTGTAGTAGCCCCAATAGTCGTAAGTGGCGATCAGCATGGCCGATCCCAGCCCCGCGAAAAACCCATGGTCAAGCTTCCCTGCCCCTGCCGGAAGCGCAACGACGCGTGACCAGTGACCATAAAAGAGTCCGGTGAGCATCGCCCACGCGATCGTTGCGAGCACCACAGCCAGCATCGCCGCCGCCAGCCGGCGCATCCGTTCCAGCCCACGGTAAAGCAGCAACACCACTACGCCCAGGGCTGCCATCGCCAGCGCCGTGGAGCGCCCCGCCGTTACCCCAAAGCTGTAAGGCCCCACACGCAAACCATGCACGGCCCCCTGCGTCACCCAGCCCGGATGGAGAAACCCTGCATACTGCGCCAGACCGATGCATCCGCTGGCCACGCTCAACGGCGCCGAAAAACAGACCTGAAAAACGAAGAGGAAGCTCAGCCACCGCCCCCAGCCGCCGGGAAACATCTCCGTCAGGTAGTGGTAGGTTCCTCCAGCCTCCGGCATCGCCGAACCCAACTCCGCCCACACCAGACCGTCGCAAACCGCAAGGAGCGCACCGAGAACCCACCCCAGCATCGCCTGCGGGCCGCCCATCGCCGCCAGCAGCAGCGGCAGGGTCAGGAAGGGACCCACCCCAATCATGTCCAGCAGGTTCAGCGTCACAGCCCCGGGCAGAGTCAGCGATCGCTCCAGATTGTCTCCGTCGAGGCTCATCTGGCCAGTCTAAGCAAAGCCGCGGAAATTCTCTTCAGAAACTAATTTGACTCGCCGACAGAAAGGCGGCTCGGGAGCGCGTCGGAGCCGCACCTCAAGATCGCCTGGTCCCAACCCATCGCCCGCGCCAAAGAGCCCGTCTGTGAGACTCTAGTCAACATGAAGCTCTCTGCGCCTCTCCTTCTAGCGCTGTGCCTCACCGTTTCCGGAATCACCCTCGCTCAGCAAGCGCCCTCTCCCAGATCATCAGCTCCTTTTACCGACCCCGCGAACCTTGGGGGAGAGCGAGTCTCCGCCTCCAATGGTCACGAGCTTCCCATCGACCAGGGATCGAGCGGCCTGGCGCAGCTTCTTCGCAAGCTCAACACTCGCGCCTCTCTGCTGCTGATCACCGCCCATCCCGACGACGAGGATGGCGGCATGCTCACCCTTTATTCCCGCGGCCTGGGGGCACGCGTCGCCACGCTCACCCTCAACCGCGGCGAAGGCGGCCAGAACTTTGTCACCGCCGACTTTGAGGACGCGCTCGGCCTCATTCGCACCCAGGAGTTGCTCAGCGCCGATCGCTACTTCGATGTGGACCAGATGTTTGGCGAAGAAGTTGACTTCGGGTTCTCTAAATCCATGCAGGAGTCCTTCCAGAAATGGGACCGCGAGCGTGTGCTCTATGATGTTGTCCGCGCCATCCGCATCTATCGTCCGCTGGTAATCGCCGCCGTCTTCGTGGGCAACGTCACTGACGGCCACGGCCAGCACCAGGTCTCCGGCGAGATCGCTCAGGAGGCATTCAAGGCCGCCGCTGACCCCAATGTCTTCCCCGACATGATCCGGCAAGGGATCCTTCCCTGGCAGGCGCTGAAGGTTTATGCCCGCGTCCCTTGGGCAAGGCTCACCAGCCAGGGCGTCTATGACTACGCCACGAATCAATACGTTCCCCCTCGCTTCCGCAACTACGTCACCGGAGCGGTCATCACCTCCAAGCCCAGCGCAGACGTCCTGGTTCCAGAGGGCGACACCGATCCCATTTTGACCGACGCCACCGCCGGCTTACCCTCCAGCCTAACGGCGAACCAGCCCATCAGCTACGCTCGGTTCGCCCGCATCGGACTTGCGCTTCAGCGGACACAGATCAGCCGGACCATGCGTCTGCCCGGCCCCGGCCGCTTCGACTCCCCATACCATCTCTATGGCTCCGTCCTTTGTGGCGCAGCCGCGGATGTCCGCGTCTCGCTCCAGACCATTGCCGCACCGACGGCCAGGGTTCGCGGTGAGAACTCCACCACCCCCTGCATCCCGTCCACCGCGGCACCGAACTCAGCTTCCAGCGCCCAGAACTTAGCCAACACTCCCGGCGATCTCCTCACGCAAGCCAACTTCTTCACCGGCATCGACACCTCCCTTCAGGGCATGGCGACCCTGGCGCCGGATGCCCCAACGCTCCTGAAACGCCAGCTAGCCGATCTGGCCAGGGAGGTTCAAACAGCCGCGGCCGAGTTTGCCCCCGAGGCGCCCGAAAAGACCGTTCCGCCGTTGACCCGCGCGCTGGTGACGACCAACGCCATGCTCCGGCTGCTGTCCACCGCCACCATGGACCAACGGCACAAGGCTGATCTCCTGCACGAGCTACGCATCAAGCGCGTCCAGATCAATGACGCTCTGGTTCTCGCCCTTGGCCTCCATCTGGATGCCGTCGCAGCCTCCCGCAATCTGGTGCAAGGTTCCTCTCCGAAGATTGAGACCGAACTCTCCAAGTCCTCCAGCCTGCCGATCACCCTCAGCCGGATCATCATCGCCGGGGCCCAGCCCAACCAGGTCCAGACCCTCGGCAACCTTCCGGCTCAGCCGCTGGCCGCCGGCACGCCCGTGAAGAACAACTGGCAGATCCCCGCCAGTCATTTGGAGCAGATCACCCAACCCTACTTCTACCGAGACAGCATCGAACAAGCCGTCTACAAGCTTCGCAACCCGGAACTGCGCAATGCACCCCAGACACCTGCGCCCTTGACCGCATGGGCTTTTCTGGATGACGAGGGCGTCGAGATCAGCCTTGGCCGCATCGTGCACCATGGTCCGCAGCCGGTATCGATCGTGCCCCCGGTGTCCATCGCCAGCGCGCCGTCGGCCATGGTCCTTCCAACAGGCCAATCTACGGTGCAACTCACCGCAACCCTGCACACCGCCTACGCCACCTCAGCCAATATCAACCTACAATCTCCAAAGAACTGGTCGATTCAGGCTCGGGCTGTTCCGGCTCTATCCGCTGCCAATACGCATTCCACAGAGTTCTTCCTCCATCCCACAGCTGCTTTCCACAAGCCGGCTCTGATGCGTCTCACCGCGCGGACTCCTGATGGAGAAACTTACAGTGAAGGGTACCGGTCCGTGGGCTACCCCGGTCTGATTTCTACCAATCTGTACACCCCTGCCACCTCCCGCATCGTGCCGATCAACCTCAAGCTCCCCAAGCACCTACGCATCGCCTACCTGCCTGGCACGGGCGACTCGGTTCCCCAGGCCTTGGCCTCCATCGGCCTGGCGCCCATTCTCATCCGCGTCAGCGATCTCACCCCGGTCAAACTGGCCGGCTTCGACACGGTCATCCTGGGCGTCCGCGCCTACACCGCCCACGCTAACCTGCATGGCGCTCCCACGCAGGCTCTGCTGCAGTTCGCTCGCAAGGGGGGCAACGTCCTTGTCCAATACCAGACCTCTGACTTCAGTTCCGCCGACGCTCCCTACCCGCTCTCGCTGGGCCACGCCGAAAAGGTAGTGGTGGAAACCGATCCGGTTCAACTCATGGCGTCTTCCAACCCTCTGCTCAACACGCCCAACCCGATCAGTTCTGCTGACTTCGACCACTGGATCGAGGAGCGCGGCCACGGGTTTCTGGAAACCTGGGACCCACGCTATTCGGCACTCACGGAAGCCCACGACCCGGGCGGAGACGGAATCGCCCCGCAGCCCCCCCAGCTTGGTGGACTCATTACGGCATCCATCGGCCAGGGACGCTGGACCTACTGTGCCTACGCTCTCTACCGCCAGCTCCCCGAAGCAGTTCCCGGAGCCTTCCGGCTCTACGTTAATTTGATTACGCCTCCCGGCCGGTAAAGATCGTTCCGAACAGGCATCTCGGAACCTGAACCTGCAAGGGCGCCTTCCGCAGGGAAAACCCGGCTGCAAGCCCTCTTCGGGATACGCATCGACGCTGAGAATGTTGTCCGGCTCGATCGCCAAAGCCGAACTCCATGCAGAAAACCGAACGGCCTCCCGGAGGAGGCCGTCTTGTCTGTTCTCTGTTCAGCCCCAAGCTAATTTGTGCGCTTGCGGTAATGGTGTACCGGCTTGGGAAGCTGAATATACGAGTTCGACATGGTGATCATCAACGGCTTCTGTGTATAGGAATCATAGGTCCCGTTGATGGTGATGGTGTCTCCCACGCTGGGCAACGTCTTCAGGGGTGTCTTCATGTTGAAGGTAAAGTCAGCCGTCTTGCTCTGCACCGCATCGTCGGAGACGGCGACCTGAATTGCATCCGGCGTGGCCGAGATTACCGTAACTCCGGGCAGTTGCACCTCTTTGCCTTTTACCGCATCAAAGACCTTCTCCGCATCTGCGGGCGTTCCATTCTGGAGCACAAACTCGCGGTCACTGATCGCCAGCGTCGCCAGGTCAGGCGTGGTGTTGATCAGGTTGGTGATCACATCTTCCGGCTTGGGCGCTGGCGTCACCTTGAAGCCCGCGGGAGGATTCAGATTAGCCTGTGCAGCCGTCTGCATATCGGTATATCCATCAATGCCACCGTGAAACTTCTTGTAGCAGTACTCGGCCAAGGGCTCAATCGTGGTCTTGTAGGCCGCCGGAGCATAGGCGGCTGCCCGCGTGGCATACCAGGCGCAGTTGAGATAGTCCGGAGGAGTCTCGGTGTAATAGGCCTGAGCCAGAATATAGACGTCCTGCAACGTCTGGCTGGGCTTGGTGGTGTCATCGGCGTCCCCGTTAATCTCCTGGCTCAAGACCTTGATGGCGTCGGCATTGTCTTTCTTGGCCATATCGTCGTCGGCAATCGCGCTCAGGAACGTGGGATCCGTCTTGGACTTCAGGGTTGCGAAATCGGCATCGGACATACCATCAGGCTTCTTGGCGTTCACGCCCTCCTGGGCATAGGTGGCAACCTTGTCCAGCGCTGCCTGCTTGGCCGCCGGATCGGTCAGCTTGTCGGCGTCGGCGCGGCGGTAGTAGACCTCAAAGGTCAGCGCGCGCAGGTTGTTGGGATCCATGGCGAGGATCTGGTCGGCTGTGTTGAGCGTGGCTGCCTGGTCCCCCAATTGGCTATCCAGAAACAAGATCTGATTCAGCACATCAGCTTTTACTGCGGACTTGGGATAGGCCTTCAGATAAGCCTCATAAGCAGCCACCTTCCCTGCCGCGGTTGTCTGCGTACTGGCTTTGTTGTAGGCCGCGTACTCGGCCTGCGACATCTGAATGCCTCCAGACGACGCCTGCTGGGCGTGCGTCGGGGACGCTGAGAAAAACGCGCCGGCCACCGCCAGCAGCGAAGCAAGTACGACCTTCTTCATAAAGAGAATCTCCTCGGCAGAGATACTTCGGGATCTGAGCCAGTATGTCAAGATTAGCGCAAAGTTGCGGGTACCGGAGAAAATCCCTCCCCGATCAGCAGGATGAGGGAGATGATGCGGATTATAAAAACGGAGATGCTTCTGCGCAACTCGCTCCTGGAGATCGTTCGCCCGGGGAGAGTCCCCCGTCACCAACCCGGGAGATGCGCTCCCCGCAGACAAGCCAGAGGTCAGGCCATGCCCTCGGCAGCAACAAGAAATCGGATTGGGCCGCGCTTATCCACAACATCCTTTCTCCGGGACTCGAATACGCGTTGATTCTCATCCTCTCCCCGCTTACGATTCGACCTGTAGCGGTTTCCGGAACGGCTATCGCTGCCGGCAGTTCGCCATCTTGCTCTGAGCCGGTTTCTGCTCCAGCGAAGAGCCGCCCGGCGCGACCACCGGCGGAACCGGCCGGAGCTGGAAGCTCTGCAACGGCCTCCCACACGGCTCAGCCGGGCTGGGCACGCCTGCCGACACAACCCGAGGTGGAAGAGGTTTTGATCCTTGCTCAAGCTAAAAAAAGTTCAGATTCTCGGCTTCAAATCCTTTTGTGACCGCACCGAGGTGCAGTTGTCCGGCCAGGGCATTGCCGCGATCGTTGGCCCGAATGGGTGCGGGAAATCGAATATCTCGGACGCCATCAATTGGGTTCTGGGGGAACAGTCTGCCAAGAGCTTGCGCGGAATCAAGATGGAAGACGTCATCTTTGCAGGCACCCGCGAGCGCAAACCTACGGGCATGGCGGAAGTCTCCCTCACCTTGGTCGATCCCGACATCTACGATGGCCACGCGCTGACGGAGGGTCAGCCCGAGGTCCTCGGACCGGATCAGATTGGGATCTCTGACGGAGATTCTGGCGCTCTCGCGATGGACTCCAAGGACCATATCACCAGCATCGACTCGCTGGGCGACTGGGACGAGGCCGCTCTGCGGGAAGAGGCCGCGCAGGATACCGAGGAGGCGGTGGCCGATGCGCAGCCCGGCACAACCTATGAAGCTGAGGCCCCACAGACAAAGACCGCGGACTCGGACGGCGCCGGATCTTCCGAACCCGGAGCCCAACAGAACCCGGCGAACAACGTGGTGCTCAAGATTCGCCGCCGGAAGTTTGGCCGCACTCCGATTCGCGCCGGCGAGATCACTGTCACCCGCCGGCTCTTTCGCTCTGGAGACTCTGAGTACCTTCTGAACGGGAAGATCTGTCGCTTGCGCGATATCCAGGACATCTTCATGGGCACCGGCCTGGGCGGGGAGAGCTACGCGATGATCAGCCAGGAGCGCATTGGAAGCATCCTCTCGGCCAAGCCCTTGGATCGCCGCGCCATCATTGAAGAAGCTGCCGGGATCACCCGTTTCAAAACCAAAAAACGCCTGGCTGAACTGCGCCTGGAATCAGCCAAGCAGAATCTCTCTCGGGTCAATGACATCTTTGAAGAGGTCACACGCCAGATGGCCGTGCTCAAGCGCCAGGCGGCCAAGGCCGAACGTTACGCCGCCGTGCGCGACGATCTGCGCGGGAAGCTCCGTGTGGTGCTGGCCAGCCGCCTGACCCAGATGGACGCTGAGCAGGCATCCCTCTTCGCCGAGATCGCCCGCCTCGGCGATCTCATCGAGAGCCGCTCTCAACAGCTCGAAGCGATGGATGCCGAGCACTCCCAAGGAGTTCAGCGGGGCTACGAACTGGATGATCAGATTCGCGCCGCCGGCAGCCGAGCGAACGCCTGCGCTGTCGAGATCGAACGCATTGCAGCGCGCGCCGCCACCAACTCAGACCGAATTGCGGATCTCACTGAGCGTTTGCAAAGCGGAGAGCAGGACCTCGCTCAGGCTCGCTCGCAGCTGGAAACGCTCGCGGGCGAACTGGAGCAGCATCGCAGTTTTCTTGAAAACGCCACAGCCGAGTCGGCCAGCTCTCGAGAGTCGGCCTCTGCGCAGCAGGCCCAGGCTCAGGAAGCCACGCGTAGCGTGCTGGCCGCCGAGGCTCTTGCCGAGACGCAGCGCCGCAGCGCCATGCAGTCCATGCAGCGAGCGGCGCAGGCCAACAATGAGATTGCGCAGGCGGAGGCCGCGCTCTCCGGCCTGAATCGCGAACAGGAGCGGCTGGAGGCCGAGTCGCTGACTTCTCGCGAGGAACTGGAGGCTCTCCAGGCGCGGCGTGGCGCCTCTCGTCTCTCCTTCGAGGGCCTCGCCGAAAACCTCAAAAGGCTGGAGTTTGAGATCGTCGAACTTCGCCACACGCTGGAGACCCGGCGCATGGAAGAGACCAGGTCGCGCCGCAAAGGGGACGAGTTGCGCGCTCAGGCAGCCACGCTGAACGGGCGTCGCACCTCTCTGGAGGCCCTCATCCGGGAGCATAGTTACTCCACCGATACGGTGCGGAACATCTTCCGCGCCCAATCGAAGCTGCCGGGCAGCGCAGCTCCCCTTGGCACACTGGCCGACTTCCTGGACGTCGACGGACGTTATGAGAGTTTGGTGGACGAGTTCCTGCGCGATGAACTCAACTACATCGTAGTCTCCAGTTGGGATGCCGCGGATGCGGGCGTGCGTCTTCTCCACACCGATGTCGCCGGGCGCGCCACATTTCTGGTGCATCCCGGCAACACAGACCCGGAAACGGCGCTGCCCCCAGAGACCGAAGTGGAGAGCCCAGGCGGCGGCGTATTCGCTCTGCGAGACTGCATTCGCATCCGCAATGGATTTGGGCGTTCCCTGGAGGCGATTCTGCCCAAGTTGCGCAACGGCTTTGTGGCGCCCGACAGTGAAACGGCGCAGAGACTGGCGCACGAGCATCCACAATCGTACTTCCTCTCTCCCTCCGGCGAGGCCTTCCATCATTGCACCGTCGCCGGAGGCAAGCCGCGCGAGCAGGGCCCCCTGGCCCTCAAACGCGAGTTGGCGGAGCTGCAGGGCAAACTCACCGGCATCGAGGCCGAGTTGGGCGAAAATGAGCTGGCAACGGCAGCTCTCACCCGTGAGATCGCAGATCTCACCACAACGCTCGACACGAAAAATCACGAACGCAGAGACACGGAGCGCGAGAGCGCGAACGCGGGGGCCGCGCTGCGGCAGATGGATCAGGAGGTCTCCCGCATCCAGAGCCGTCTGCAGCAGTGTCAAATCGCGGCGGATCGAAACCGCGACCAGCGACAACAGCGTCTGGACTTCATCGCTCGCAAGCGGCAGGAGTCAGAGGGGTTTGAGGCCGAGCGCACAACACTCGAACAGCAGGTCTCTGACCTGTCGGAGAGGATCCTCTCCCTGCGTCTGCGCCGTGAAGAGCTTCAGGAAGCAGCCTCTGCCGCAGCGGTCGCTTTGGCTGGTCTGGAAGAGCGCAGGCGCAACGCCCATGCCAACTTCGAGCGTACTCACCGGATCTACGAAGGTCAGTCCCAGCGGATCGCCCAATTGGAGTCGCAGTGTGCAGCCGCCAGTGCGGAAAGACAGCAGCGCGAAGCCGAGACCTCCAGCCTGACAGCCAAACAGGTCGAGCTCACGGAGGCCCGCACCCAGGCCATCGCCGAAGGCGAGACGCTCTCCGCCGAAGCTTCTGCTTTGCGCCTCGCTATGACGGAACTCGACTCTCGTCTCCGCAGCCTGCGTCATGAGACCGAAGCGCTGCGCGAACAGCGCGCTGAGCGTAGCGCCGGGGCAGCCCGGCTGGCCTCTGACTTGGAGCATATCGAGCAGACCTGCCTGAATGATCTCTCCATCGAAGCCGCCTGTTTGCGCGCGGACGACACCATCCAGCGGATCGAAGCCGAGGCGCTGGCCGCGGAGGATGAAGCTGCCCGCGCCCTCAAGCAGCGTCTGGAGGCCATGGGCCCCGTGAACATGATGGCCCTGGAGGAGTTTCAAGAGACCTCCCAGCGCCACGCCTTCCTGGAGACCCAGCGCAAGGACCTGCTGGATTCGATTGAAAACACGCAGTCTTCCATCAAGGAGATCGATGATCTTTCTCGCGTCAAGTTCTACGACGCCTTCAAGATCATCAACGAAAACTTCGCCGCCACCTTCACCAAGCTCTTCGGGGGTGGTCAGGCCTTCATGCGGCTCACCGATCCGGAGGCGGAAGGCAGCAAGGACTCCGACCTGAGCGGCATCGACATCATCGCCTCGCCGCCCGGCAAGAAGCTGCAGAATGTGTTGCTTCTCTCCGGCGGCGAGAAGGCGCTCACCGCCCTTTCCCTGCTGGTAGGTATCTTTCAGTTCCAGCCCGCTCCGTTCTGCATGCTGGATGAGGTCGATGCTCCCCTGGATGAGACCAACGTGGGACGGTTTGCCAACCTTCTCTCCGAAGTCTCCACCAATACGCAGGTGATCATCATTACCCACACGAAGCGCACCATGGAACAAGCCGACGTCATGTATGGGGTCACCATGCAGGAGCCAGGCGTCTCCAAGATCGTCAGCGTCTCGCTCAGCGGCCGCAGCAAAGGGCGTGAGGCCCGCAGCGCAGCCTGAGCTCGATCTGCGTCCTCTCCGGCCGGCTTCGCCCAAAGCCGCTGGGCAGGCACAACAGCCCTCGAACCGGCCGAGGAGGAAAGGATGCGTTTCCACCTCCGCCGGCCTTCGCCCGGGCTCTGTTTCAGGGAACCGCCCAGGCCGCACGCTGTGGCTCTCTGCCCAGGGATGGCGGCCGGGCAGCAAGCCGGCTCCGGCGCTTAAAATGCGCCATGCGCTCAGAGATAGATGGAGCCTCGCATGACGCCGGCACGGCAAAAGCCATGTGGCCTGGGATTAGCCGATACGCTCTATGAATGCTCTTGATTGGCTCATCGTGCTAGTGATGGCGTACTCGATTGTGCGGGCAACGATACGCGGATTTTTTCAAGAGGCGTTTTCGCTGGCTGGTTTGATCCTGGGCTTCCTCTGTGCCTGCTGGTTCTATCGGGGCCTGGCGCCTTCGCTGAGAGGCCTGATCCCCTCGCCCGCCGGCGCGCAACTGCTCGCCTTCCTTCTGCTGCTGCTCGGCATCCTTGTCCTGTCCGGCCTGCTGGGCAGGCTGCTGCGCAACACGGCCTCCCTGATGGGATTTGGCCTGGCAGACCGGCTCCTGGGAGCGGTCCTGGGGTTCTGCCGGGGAGCGATTCTCTGCTTTGCTCTGCTGCTGGCCCTGGCCGCCTTCCGGCCAGCCGCTCCGTGGATGAAAAATTCTCGATTCGCGCCGTATTCTCTTCGAGCCTCTCATGCGTTATCCTTCCTCATGCCAAAGGAACTCAGTCAGCGCCTGCTGAATGATAGAAATCGTCTCAAGCACATCACGCCGGGCTGGATCAAATGAGATCCTTGGCCGCACACTAAAAGGAGTGCGTCCATACAGCCGGGTGACGGGTGAACACTGTTTGGGACCCAAAGCATCTCCCAGAAAAGGAAGACTCCGCGAGTGAAACGCGAACTTGCCAACCTCATCCTCCAGATGCGCGCTGCCGGCATTCCCTATGCTGACGCGGTGCGTGAGTTCAAGAAGCAGTACATCCTGGAGGCGCTTGCGTGTCACCGTGGCAACCAGTGCAAAGCCTCGGAGGAGCTGGGCATGCATCGCAACACCCTCAGCCGCACCTTGACCGAGCTCGGGCTGGACTCAGCGGAGATCCGCCGGGGAATACGACGCCCACCGGCTTCCGTGCGCCCCGTGCGTGGATCGAGACCCGGCTTGCAGGTTGTTTCCAGCGGACGATAGCAACCTCAAGGAAGGAGCAACCCACACTCGGCCTCCACGGGCGCCTTCTCCCAGGCAAGAGATCCCGCGCCCACGCTGCCGGCCATCGATCAGCACGGGAGTGCCGTTGCCGGCTGGGTGCGTCTATCTCAACAGAGAATGCCCCACTCCATCCCAACTCGCCCAACTCGCGGGCAGCGCTTACCCGCCAAGCGCCCTTCTGGCAGCAGACTCCGGCTGGCTCGCGGGGTGCTGGCCTGGCTCTATCTGGGAGCTCTGGCGGCCGGCGTCTCCAACGCTCTGACCGGAGCGGCTCCTGCACAGGCCCAGGTGGCGCAGCCGTCCACTCCGGCCACCAATCCCGCGGACAGCCCCGCCATCAGCCCCGCCGGCGCAACACCCGCGCTGCCCGCCAAGCCCGCCCAAAAGCAGCTGCCTGCCCCCGCTTCGATCACCATATCGCCCCGCCAGGCGCGAGCCGCCGATGACGCTTATCTGGCGGGAGCCAGAGATGTCGAGCACCAAAATTTGTCTGGCGCCATCCACAACTTCGCGCGAGCCGTCCGCCTCAATCCCAGGAATCGCGATTACGCTCTGGCGCTGATTGTTACCCGCGAAAACTACGTCACGGAACTGGTGGAGCATGCGGCCCGGGCGCGAGCCGCCGGTCGGCCCGAACAGGCCGACAAGTTGCTCGCTCAAGCGCATTCCATTGACCCAGACAATCCTGTAGTGGCTCAGCACTTCGCCATGGACGGAATCAAAACGGCCTCCCTGGCCCAGGCTGCGGCAGGAAGACCGAAGTGGCCCGGACCGTTCTACGGCAGTATTGACCCTTCCAAATTTCCCGCCCAGGACATCGCGTCCACGCTGCAAGGCCCGATGAAACTGACTCCCCTCCCGGGCAAGAAGAACATTCATCTGCACGGCACCCTGCAGATGGTCGCCACCACTCTCTATGACCTTTACGGCATCAAGGCGATGCTGCACTCTTCGCTCAGTGGATACGGCCCACCGATTGACCTGGACATGAACAACGTGGACTTTGCGGGGGCCGCGCGCGCGCTGGACCTGGTCGCCAACCTCTTCGCCGTGCCCTTGCAGCCGAAGATGGTGATGCTGGCCCGGGATACGCGGCAAAATCGCGAAGACCTGATGCCAGAGTTTGAAGAGACCATCTATGTGCCCGGTCATTCTGAGAAAGAGATGCAGGAACTCGGCAATGTGGCCCGCACCATCTTCAATGTGAATGGGGTAACGTCAAGCCCCACAGGGGGCTTTATCCTCATGCGTGGCCAGGAGCAGGTCCTGCGTGAAGTCAATGCAGTCTTTGACGATCTGCTGGACGGCGCTCCAGAGGTTCTCTTCGACGTGTCGCTTTACGAGATAGACCACAGCATCGAGAACAATATCGGCACCATTCTTCCCAACTCCTCCGGTGTATTCAGCGTGGCTTCCGAGGCGCAATCGCTGGTTTCCTCCAATGTATCCATCATCGATGAGGCCGTCGCCAGTGGACTCATCACCCTGAATGGAAGTCCGCTGCAAAACCTGGTGACCGAAGTCGAGTTTCTGGTAGCCTCCGGAACCGTGACCGCCTCGCAATACACCAATCTGCTGGGGATCTTCGGCGGCGGTCTGGGGCTTGCCGGGCTGTATCTTGGCTCGACTCCCAGCTTTGAACTCGCGTTGAATTCCAGTGACGTGAGCGTGCTTGATTCGACCCGGATCCTGGGGGACAGTGGCGCGGCCTCGGAGTTTCGCGTCGGGTCTCGCTATCCCGTGACAACCGGCACGTTCAGCACCGGCCTGGGAACCTCGGCATCGGGCGCCCTCTCCGGGCTCTCCACCAGTGGTTCCAGCATCGCCGCTCTGTTGAATCAGTATCTGGGGAGCAATACGGAGACGATTCCTGAGATTCAATATGAGGATCTAGGCATCACCCTGAAGCTCACGCCGCAGGTTCTGCATGATAATGAGGTCTCTCTCGTCCTGAGTCTCAAGGATGAAGCTCTCGGCGCCGGAAGCCTGGATGGCATTCCCGTGCTCAATAACCGCTCTCTGAGTTCCACGGTGATCGTTCCCGAGGGATACACGGCGATGCTGGCGACGCTCGTCAGCACCCAGGAGATCAAAGACCTCACCGGCCTGCCGGGGTTAAGTGAACTGCCTGGTTTTCAGGGCACGAATCAGGACTTAAGCAAGCAGTCCACCGAAATTCTGATCTCAATCACTCCCCATATCGTGCGCGAAGGACGGTTGCGGATCGTAAGCCGGCGGCTCGATACGGTGAACAACCACACCTCCGGCGAAGGCAGCATGCAGGGCAGCGGCCTGGCCGCCGGCCTGCGAGCAAGGAATCCAGCAGCCGGGCCCGCATCCTCCCCCACAGTCCCGCCTGTAGCCCCACAAACCGGGCCTCATCCGTAATCCAGAGCCCGCGGTGTGACCCTGAAATGGCTCTTCAAGGCCGCCCCAGTTGCATTGCAAAAGGGTAAGCGCCTCGCTATACTGGCCTTGGCAGGGCGGGAGTAGCTCAGTGGTAGAGTGCTTCCTTGCCAAGGAAGATGTCGCCGGTTCGACCCCGGTCTCCCGCTCCAACAACCTCCGTCTCTACCGCTCACCGATGGAAAGACAGAAACTGTGCTGAGGCTATCCGGGTGATTTGGTGCCCGGTGCCGAAACGTATGGTGGTTGAGCCTGGTCTTTGAGGGAAGGGCGCGGTACCCAAGTGGTAAGGGAGAGGTCTGCAAAACCTTTATGCGCCGGTTCGATCCCGGCCCGCGCCTCCAATCTCCTCCTCCAAGAAATCCATTGCATGTCTCGCCACGGGAGAAAATGGCGGAACGCGGCCAGTGTCAAGCATGCCTGCACGAGCAGGCCTTTGCACGCACCTCTACGTCGTCCTGGAGTCTGAGCATACGCACTCAATCCTGCCTGCCCTGTAGATTCCGGCACTCTGACGACATCTTCTCGTTGCCGAACGATTTCCAGTTAGCCGACTGTGACATTTCGTAACCGCTGATGTCGGGAACCGGCATCAGCAATTTCCGACGGCCTTCACTCGGAGAGATGGTCCAATGGCTTTTTTAGCGAGGATTGCGGAATCGCTCTTTGGCTTCTGTGTTTTTCTCCGTCGATCCGCCCCGAAAGCTCGCGCTCACCATTTCCGACCCTGGGCTCGCAGGCGACAGAGGCAGGCGGGCTTCCGTCCGCAGTCCCTCTCGGAAAGAAACTGCCGTCTGCACCATCCGTGCAGGATTCGGCAGTGCCCCAGCGGCATCGACCGAAACGATGATGCCTCCACTCGGCGAAAAACTTTGGAGTCAGGGCGCAGATCTCATCTCAGCAACACGTGACGCATATCACTGATTACAAACATCACCGGCCCAATACTTGGAGACCGTACGAAGGAGGTCTCTTTGTGAAATGCTTTGCCGCGCGCGTCTTTGGTCTCTTGCTGATCACTTTTCTCGTTTTAGCTGTTGCTGCCCGACCTGCCATAGCTCAGCAGGATCAACCCACGATTGTCCACCATCGCTTGATTCCTGCCGGGGACACCTGTGCTACCTGCCATAAGGTGATCTATGACCAATGGAAGGCGAGCCCACATGGCGCAAATGGTGTCCAATGCACCGTGTGCCACGGTGAGACCACCGCGGAGGACTTCGCCGGTATGCCGGCGCTGAGCACATGCGCTACCTGCCACAACGAGCAGGTGGCGCAATTGAAGTCAGATCCCTTCATGAAGGACAAGACTTGCGTGAGTTGTCACCAGGCCCACATCTTCACTGAGCACCAGACGGCACCACAA
>JAJYZE010000356.1 GCA_021800195.1 Acidobacteriota bacterium | reverse complement strand
GAGGCAACTCCGTCAGCGTGCGGAGATCTGTTGCAGTGGAGATCTGTTGCAGTTGCGAGACTGGGGGCGGATCCCGAAAGCACCATCGGATTCGCCCCCTTTTTGTCTTTGCGCAACAGGCCGCTCCGTCTTTGGATCGGACTCTGAAGCTCTTCGAGCAGTCCGACCCCAGCCGGACCCAGACGCTGAAACCCCCTGGAGAAGCATCGCCAAAGAGTTAGCATGTTGACGGCGTCAGCTCAAGCAAGCGCCGCAGAGGAGAAGGAGCATGGCCATCAAGTGGGACAAGTTCACGGTGAAGTCGCAGGAGGCGCTGCAGGCCGCGCAGGGCAGCGCTGCGGAGAACGGCAATCCCGAGGTTTTGCCACTTCACCTGATGGCCGCTCTGCTGGAGGACGAGGAAGGCGTGGTGCGTCCGGTGCTGGAGAAGATCGGTGTCGCCGTACCGCAGTTGCAGACCACGCTGCAAGGGGCCATCGCCAAGCTCCCCAAGGTGCAAGGCGGAGCCCAGCAGCCGGGGATGAGCGTGACCCTGACGCAGGCTTTGGAGGGAGCCTTCAAGGAAGCGGACAACTTCAAGGACGAGTACGTCTCCACCGAGCATCTCCTGCTCTCCCTGGCCAAGCAGAGGAATGGGCCGGTGCAACTGGCTCTCGCTGCCGAAGGGGCTGACCATGCAGCCATCCTCAAGGCGCTGCAGGCGGTGCGCGGCTCACAGCGCGTCACGGACCAGAACCCCGAGGCCAAGTTTCAAGCCCTGGAGAAGTACGCCAAGGACCTTACCGAGTTGGCCCGCCGCGGCAAGCTGGACCCGGTGATCGGCCGCGACGAGGAGATTCGCCGCGTCGTTCAGGTGCTCAGCCGGCGCACCAAGAACAACCCGGTGCTGATCGGCGAGCCCGGCGTCGGCAAGACTGCCATCGTGGAAGGTCTGGCCCGCCGCATCTTCCAGGGCGACGTGCCGGAGGTGCTGCGGGAGAAGCGCGTTATCTCGCTGGACCTGGGATCGATGCTGGCCGGGGCCAAGTTCCGGGGTGAGTTTGAGGATCGGCTCAAGGCGGTGCTCAAAGAGATCGAAGAGTCCAACGGCCATATCATTCTGTTCATCGACGAGCTGCATACGCTGGTGGGTGCAGGCGCGGCCGAGGGCGCCATCGACGCCAGCAACATGCTCAAGCCCGCGTTGGCCCGCGGCGAGCTGCGCGCCATCGGAGCCACCACCCTCAACGAGTACCGCAAGTACATCGAAAAGGACGCCGCCCTCGAACGCCGCTTCCAGATCGTCTTTGTCGGCGAGCCCAACGTCGAGGACACCATCGCCATCCTGCGCGGCCTGCGCGAGCGCTATGAGACCCACCACAAGGTCCGCATCAAGGACTCGGCCATCGTCGCCGCCGCCGAGCTCTCCCACCGCTACATCTCGGACCGCTTTCTGCCCGACAAGGCCATTGACCTGGTCGATGAGGCTGCGGCGGCGCTTGCCATCCAAATCGGTAGCGTGCCGGTGGAGATCGATGATCTGGAACGGCGCTCCATCAGCCTGGAGATTGAGCGCAACGCGCTGAAGCGCGAGAAGGATGCTAACTCCCGGGAGCGCCTGGAGGAGGTGGATCGCGAGCTGGCCGGTCTGCGCGAACAGATCGCCGCTCTGCGCGCGCGCTGGCAGAAGGAGAAGGGCGCCATCGGCGAGGTAGCTGCGCTCAAGCAGCGGCTGGAGCAGATGCGCTTTCAGGCTGCCGAGGCCACCCGCAAGGGCGACCTTCAGCGGGCTGCCGAGCTGCAGTACGGCGAGATTCCCAAGGCGGAAAAGGAGCTGGCGGCGCTCACCCAGAGCCAGGACGCCGGCGCGGCGGACGCCCGCTCCGGCAACGCCACCCGCCTGCTCAAAGAGGAGGTGGATGAGGAGGACGTGGCCCGGATCGTCTCCAAGTGGACGGGAATTCCGGTAGCCCGGATGCTGGAGGGTGAGGTGCAGAAGCTCACCCATATGGAAGATCGTCTGCGGCGGCGAGTGATCGGCCAGGACGAGGCGCTGATTGCCGTGGCCAACGCGATTCGGCGCTCGCGCGCGGGGCTGAGCGATCCGCGGCGTCCCATCGGCTCCTTCATCTTTTTGGGGCCTACCGGCGTGGGCAAGACGGAGACGGCCCGCGCGCTGGCGGAGTTCCTGTTCGATGACGAGCAGGCGATGGTGCGGATCGACATGAGCGAGTACATGGAGCGCCACGCCGTAGCGCGTCTGATTGGCGCGCCTCCCGGCTATGTGGGCTACGATGAGGGCGGGCAGCTCACCGAGGCGGTGCGGCGGCGGCCTTACTCAGTGGTGCTCTTTGATGAGATTGAAAAGGCACATCCGGATGTCTTCCACGTGCTGTTGCAGGTGTTGGATGACGGGCGGCTGACGGACTCCAAGGGAAGAACCGTGGACTTCAAGAATACGGTGCTGATCATGACGTCCAACATCGGCGCCGGCCATCTGGCCACTGTCTGGGCTAAGGGTCAGGAGGGTTTTGCAGACGCCACAGTGCGGGTACTGGAGGAGCTGCGCCAGCACTTCCGTCCGGAGTTTCTCAATCGCGTGGATGAGATGGTGGTCTTCCATCCGCTGGCCGAATCGCAGCTTGCGCACATCGTGGACCTGCGGGTTGCGGACTTGGAGAAGCTGCTGGCGGACCGGCACATCAGCCTGGAGCTGACCGATGCGGCGCGCAAGGCGATCTTCAAAGCCGGCTACGATCCAGCCTATGGCGCGCGGCCCCTGAAGCGGGCGATTCAGCGCCTGGTGCAGGACAAGCTGGCGATCAGGATCCTGGATGGCACCGTGCTGCACGGCGACCATGTGATTGTGGACGCAGGAGAACAGGGGCTGGAGTTCAACGTCCAGCGCCCCGCGCCGTCGGCGTAACCATCCAGCGCGAAGGACGCTGTCCAGGGCGAAGCCCGCAAACCGACTCTGCTACCCTGAATCCGATCCCGCTGACGAATGCGCCCGACCCTTGCTGAGCACCACGCGTTCACCCAAGCAAAGATCTGGAGGCTCCTTGCAACTCGTCCGCCGTCTTCGCCTGCCCGCGCTCTTCTGTGCCTTCGCTGTCCTCGCCTGCGCGCTCGCCAGCCTCCCCTAAGCCAGCATGGGCATCTGCGACGACGGCCCTTACATTCTGATGGCGCAGAAGCTCGCCGTTACCGGGCATATCTTCTACAACGGCAACACCACACCCATGCTGGGCTGCCAGCTCTACCTGGCTGCGGCTTCTCTTGCTCTTCGGAATGTCCGTGGC
>JAJYZE010000355.1 GCA_021800195.1 Acidobacteriota bacterium | reverse complement strand
GGTATTGGGATCTGGTCAGAACGGCCAGCTGGGGCGCGGTCTTCAAGGAGATGATGCGCGTGGTCCTGAACAGCACCTGCCGCAGGCATGACGTGGATCCGCAACGCTATCTCACCCAGTTGCTGACAAACCTATCGCAGGTCCGCAGAAGTGAGATACCCAGCCGTCTCCGGGACCGGTGAAAGCAACTTCAACCCGCGCGCCCGGGAGATCCATACCTCAGCCACCACGCGTTCGCAGCACCTGGACTTCAGGCAGGGTTTACCAAAGGACGTTGTCGGCAACCACGACCGCCAGCGCTCTCAAAATTTGCCAATGGATAGGCCAGGTCGCCAAGGAGAAGCCGGAAGGGGCCAGTCTCATCGATCAAATGCTCAGGCTTCGGGTTCCCCAATATTTCCAGGCCGCTCCTTGACCCCCCATTGAACACGCGCCGCCGACAATCTCTTATGCCCGCATAGCGAGATCAGCCGCGTTGCCTCCATCGCATACCAACCTCATCTCACAAAGGGAAGTCAGCCGCGCCCTCAGATGACGTTCTTTCCAACGAGGCCGAAGTGCTTGGTCGCGGCCAGCAAATGCAGGTCATTCGAATACACCTCTGGTACGCCTCTGGGAACCCCGACTCGGCCGCCGTCGCCAGATGGAGCGCATCGGCCGGGCGCAGAAACACACTCGCCCGCAGTTTCTCGTAGGCACTCCGCATTCGGGACAGAATCTCGTTGCTCTGTGGAATTCAGCGGAAGGCTCCGGCCTGAATGTGCGCTTCCACCTGACCAAGCAACGCAGCATAGGAGGCAGGCCTTATCGCGCTCTCGCGCCGCTTGCGATGGAAGGCGGCGACCAATCTCTGCCTGCCTGTGAGCCGCACAGGCCAGATGGTTCGTGGTGGCCAGCGCACGCACCGCAGCGGCACCCGGATCCTGATCATAGAGCCTGACCAGATAGCTGGCATCAAAGCAGATCACCGGATCTCCCGGTTTCGCTCTTCGCCGACGATTTGCGTCGAATCGGCCCCGCCTTGCAGGCGCGCGCGTTCCCGGAGAAAGGCCCGCGTATAGGTGGGAGCGGCAAAGAACGGCTGTTGCGGACGGGGTGACGCCGGGACAATCCTGGCGATCAAGATGCCCGCGTTCGGTTAAATAAACGTCCCCAGCCTGCGCCTGCCGGACCGATCGCCCGGTAGCCTGATGGAGTTCACGGATCGAGATTGACTTCATGTGTCACATTGACTGATTCAAGACAAAGCGGTCTTCCGTCTCCCCCCCCAGCGAGTGGCCGCATCACTGGCCCCGCGCTGCATCCGGACCCGCACAAAAGCCATCGGATGGAGGAGAATAGTCTTTAGAGAAAGCTCCGTCTCTATAACCCAAGAAAACAGAGGAAGCCGTGGTCGAAGCCCCCCAGAACTCCGCCTTGTCATCCAGCGCGCCAGCCGTATCGGCCGAGCCCAAGGATGCCGCTCCAGCGGCCGCGCTCGCCACCGAACCAGCCGACGCCCGGGTAGTCGGCATCGACCTTGGCACCACCAACTCTCTGGTCGCCTACATGCAGGGCGACATGCCTACCGTGATCCCTGGCGAGGATGGAACGCCGATCGTTCCCTCGGTGGTCGCCTTTGATCAGGACACAAAGGATGGCTTCTGCGTAGGCAATGCCGCGCGCAGCGTGCTGCTCAGCAACTCGGCGAATGCCGTCTACTCGGTCAAACGTTTGATGGGCCGGGACTTGGCCGATGTCCAACCCGAACTGGCTTACTTCCCCTTCCATCTCGCCGAGGGTCTGCAGCCGGGCGAGGTTCTAAAACTGAACGTGGGCGGACTAACCCTGACCCCTCCGGAGATCTCCGCCTACATTCTGTTACAGCTCAAGCGCAACGCCGAACGGTTCTTCGGCGCTCCGGTACGCAAGGCGGTCATCACTGTCCCTGCCTACTTCAACGATGCGCAGCGTCAGGCCACCAAGGACGCCGGCCGCATCGCCGGCCTGGAGGTGCTGCGCCTGGTGAACGAACCCACCGCGGCCGCTCTGGCCTACGGTCTGGACAAGCAGAAGGATGGCATCATCGCCGTCTATGACCTGGGCGGAGGCACCTTTGACATTTCCATCCTCAAACTGCATGACGGCATCTTTGAGGTGATCAGTACGGGAGGAGACACCCATCTAGGCGGGGACGACATCGACAACCTGCTCACTGGCGTGGCTCTCGAAGACATCCGCGGCGATCTGGGCGAGGATGTCTATCAGAGCGTTTTGTCCAGCCCCGAGTCCCTTCAGCAGCTCCGCAAGGCGATCATTGAGGCCAAGATCGAGCTGAGCGCCTCGACCAGCGTCATTCTGTCCATTCCTCTGCCGCCGCTCCGGGAGCGGCCGGCCGGGGTCTATGCCAGAGAGCTTACGCGGAAGCAGTTCGAGGAGCTCATCGCGCCTATCCTCCGCCGAACCGTCGGCCCGGTGAAGCAGGCGCTGAAGGATGCAAAACTCACCCCTGGGGAGATTCAGGAGGTGGTCGTGGTGGGGGGGTCGACGCGCATCCCCGCCGTGCGCGCCCTGGTCACCGAGCTTTTCGAACTGAATAGCCGCGGCAAGAAGCTCCACACTGAGCTCAACCCGGACGAAGTGGTTGCTCTGGGCGCGGCTGTCCAGGCCCGGATTCTCTCTGGGGTCTCCAGCCCGGCCACCAGCGATCTGTTGCTGCTCGACGTTACTCCCTTGTCCCTGGGCATCGAAGCTTTGGGAGGCGTGGTGGCGCGGATCATCCAGCGCAACAGCACCATCCCGGCCTCGGCTACGGAGCACTTCACCACCGGCGTGGACGGCCAGACGAACGTCGCCATCCACGTGCTGCAGGGTGAACGCGAGTTGGCCAGGGACTGCCGGTCACTGGCCCGCTTTGACCTGAAGGGGATTCCGCCCATGGCCGCCGGCATGCCTCGCATCCAGGTCAAGTTCCTCATCGACGCCAATGGCATCCTGCACGTCAGCGCTTTGGAGCAGCGCAGCGGCAAGCAGGCCGAGGTGGAGGTGAAACCCACCTATGGGCTCACCGACGAGCAGGTGGAGACCATGATCCTGGACTCCTTCGACCATGCGGAGGAAGACATCCGAGCGCGCCAGCTCATCGAGGCCCGCAACGAGGGCCGAACCATCCTGGATGCCCTGCACAAGGCCCGGCAGTCTCCGGTCTGGCAGAAGCTCGCTCCCGATGCTCACGCTGCCATCGAGCTGACCGCCACCGAGCTCGGCCGCCTGATTCAGGGCAATGATTACCGGGTGATCCGCGACGCCATCC
>JAJYZE010000354.1 GCA_021800195.1 Acidobacteriota bacterium | reverse complement strand
ACAGCGAAGGCTACCCGTGCGGCTGTCCAGCGCCGGCGAAGCAGAAGCACGTCGGCTCTCATGCCAGCGCGGCGCAGAAAGCCGCGGCGGAGCACCCCTTCCCGGTGGCGCAGAGCGAGGGCCTGGCACCTACCCCGCCGGAGCCGAACTCGCCGCCCGGGCAGACCGAGACTCAGGTGTCCACAACGCTCACCTACCGGCCTGGAGGCGCGCCTCCGCCAAGCGCGATGGAGTCTCCCAGCCAGATCATCGCTGATGCGTTGGGGGCACCTGCTGTGCCGGCGCCGCGGAAGGCGAAGCATTCGTTCGGGTATCGGTTGAAGCGCTTCTTCTATCGTCTGTTCCATCCCGGGTCCGGGCAGGCAAGCTCCTCGTAGCAGATTTTGGGCCGTGCGGTGGATCGCGCCTGCGGCCCTGCTCCGCAGCGATGGTCCGCAGCGGCCGGCAAGGCTGCGGCCGTAGGCTACAATCAAAGGGCTGGGCTGTTTTCAGCAGTCCCCACACTTCCCCTAGAACCAGGAGTTTTCCATGGCGATTCCGGCCACACAGATGCGCCCCGGCATGATTATCAAGTTCAAGGATGACCTTCATTTGGTCTTCAGCGTCGAGCACCGGACGCCGGGCAACCTGCGCGCATTTATCCAGGCAAAGCTGAAGAATGTGCGAACCGGCGCCATGTTTACCGAGAGATTTCGCTCGCCGGATCCGATCGAGAGAGTGCATGTGGATTCGGTGAAAATGGAGTACCTGTACAACGACGGGGACGACTACTACTTCATGGATCAGAACACCTTTGAACAGATTGCGCTGAAGCGGGACACTTTGGGCGACTCGGTGGAGTATCTCACTGCCAACCTGTTGATTGAGGTGAGCTTCCATGACGGCAAGCCGGTGGGTATCGAGCTGCCGACGGCAGTGGAGATGACCGTGGTGGAGACCGAGCCGGGGATCAAGTCGGCGACGGCCAGCTCAGTGACCAAGCCGGCCAAGATGGAGACGGGACTGGTGGTGCAGGTGCCGCCCTTTATCAATGAGGGTGAGCGGATCCGCGTGGATACGGCCGAAGGCGCGTATATGAGCCGGGCTTGAGATCTCGTGGAACCAGCGCCGAGGCGAAGAACGAGACGGCGCAAGTTGGGCGGCGGCCAAAGGACGCACGCAATAGGTTGGGGAATCTCTGATCCCGGACTGCGCTTTTCAACAAACTCCCTGGCATGGAGGCTTCCATGGTGATCCACTTCCTGATTCGCGGGCGGGTGCAGGGCGTTGGGTTTCGCTGGTTCGTGCAACGTGAGGCCGCGGAGCTGGGGCTGCGCGGCTGGGTGCGGAATACCGACACGGGCGAGGTCGAGGTGGTCGCGGCGGGAGAAGCCGACGCGATCCAGGACTTGCGCGCGGAGCTGCGCAAGGGCCCACGTGGGAGCCGCGTGGATGGATTGATCGAGCACGAGCTGGTAGAGGCCGAGGGCGCGGCGCTTGGCGAGTTCCAAATTGAAGGAGCCTGGTAACGATATGGAAAAACCAATTGATTGCGAGTCATTGAAGCAGAAGATCCGAGCGGTGCCGGATTTTCCCAAGCCCGGGATTTTGTTCTACGACATCACCACCCTGCTCAAGGACAAGGCGGGCTTTGCGCAGTTGATCGATGCCTTCTCGCAGTACTACATCGACAAGAAGGTGGACCTGGTGCTGGGCATTGAGGCGCGGGGGTTTATCTTTGGCCCTGCGCTGGCCTACCGCTTGAATGCAGGATTTGTGCCGGTGCGCAAGCCCGGCAAATTGCCGGCCGCGGTAGAGAAGGTGAAGTATGACCTGGAGTACGGCAGCGATTCGCTGGAGATCCACAAGGACGCCATCCAGCCGGGTCAGCGGGTGATCATTGTGGATGACCTGCTGGCGACGGGAGGCACCATGGATGCGACCATGGACCTGGCCAAGCGCATGGGCGGCGAGATTGTGGGAATTGCGGTCGCCATCGAGCTGGATTTCCTGAAGGGACGGCAGAGGTTCCCCGGGATCGACGTCCTGAGCCTGATGCACTACGACGAATAAAGAGTCTCCCGATGGAGCCCCAGGAGATGGAGCTCCAGGAGATGGAGCCCCAAGAAGGGTCGATGCGCCTGCCTCAAGCGATGCGTCCGATCATCCGTCCGTTCGTCGGTCCGGTTGCGGCGGAAGCCTCGAGGAAATCCCGAGCAAGCCTCGAGGAAACCCCGATCGGTTGGCTCGCGTCGCCGCGCCTTTCGCCCGGCGGCCCTGGGGTGCGTGCATCGAGCTCACCAAGGATGACCCGCGCCCCGCGCTCTCCAGTATAGATTCAACAGCATGGCCAGCACCGAGGTGAAGATCCCCGCCAGGGCCATGGCGAGGGATGACACCGAGCCCCGCACCTCCGAGCTGCGAAAGAGAGACGCCGTTCCGATGGCGTGTGAGGAGGCGCCGACGGCGGCCCCGACCGCATGGTCATGCGGGATGCGCACCAAGCGCAGAATGCCGGGGCCGATGACGCTTCCCAGCAGGCCGGTGAGCAGCACCATGGCCGCTGTAATGGCAGGGTCGCCATGCAGACTGCGAGAGACCTCAATGGCGATGGGTGTGGTCACGGACTTGGGCAACGCGGACATCACCATCTGGTGCGAGGCTCCGCAGAGGCTGGCGACGCCGCCGGCGGTGCCCATTCCCACCGCGGAGCCCGCAAAAACCACCAGGCTGAGCCGTGGCAGGGTCGCCTTCAGCTTGATTCCCTGCTTGTACATGGGCACCCCCAGGGCCACGGTGGCCGGGCCCAGAAGAATGGTGAAGACGCCTCCGCCCGTGTTGTAGGAGGCATAGGGAATATGCAAGGCCCAAAGAAGAAAGATCAGCGCGACAGAGGCCGAGAGCAGGGGATGGATCCAGGCCCAGCGCCGGTGCAGGCGCAGGCTGAGAGCATAAACGGCCAGGGTGAGCAGGATGTAGAGCGCGGGATGGGTGAAGAGGTAAAGGGTCCGGCGAATCACGTTGGCGGCTTCCTTGTAGCGGAGTCAGGATGGTCTGGTTGTTCTGGGTGGCCCTGCGGAGATGCGGCTGCGCAGCGTCTGCAACCTGCTGGCGGCGGCTGCTCGCGGCTGCCAAGGGACGTCAAGGCAGCAGGTCAGCCTCCCGGTTGATCTCGGCTATCTCTTCATCGCGCAGCAAAAAGTGGGCCAGGCTGCCGGTCGTCAGCAGCACGGCCAGCAGGCTGGCGACCAGGCTGGCTAGCAGCGCCACGCCGTTCTTGCGCAGTTCGGGGGTCATGGTGGCCAGCCCGGCCATCAGCGGGAT
>JAJYZE010000353.1 GCA_021800195.1 Acidobacteriota bacterium | reverse complement strand
GAGCTTGATGCGCAGCACCGACCCTGCGGTGGACCGCAACGGGCTATAGCTGTAGTCAAGGTGCAGTCTCACGAAGGTACGGCCGCCGTAGTAAAGATCCGGAGGCAGACGAAAGTGGATGGATAGAAGGTCCGCTCCGTCATTCGAGTTCGCCGGAGGGCCGGAGGGAATCCAAAGCGGCAAGCTCTGCGTGGTGCTCTGCCAGAGCGGAGCATCGTCTGCGTTGCGTCTGGGCGGAAGCAGCGCCTTAGGAGTGAACGTGGCGTCGGCTTCTCTGAAGCCACGCTGCCAGGCCAGAGCGCGGGCCGCCGTGAGAAGCTCTGCACCGTTTGCGCCGGCCAGGACCAGCACCTTGCCGTAAGGGTCGTCCGGATTGGCCCGCTCGGCGATCATCGGGCCCTCCAGCTTCAGCCCCAGGCTCGACGGCAGGGCCCCGGGATCGTCTGCAAAGAGAATCACATTGCCTCGGGGCAGATGCGGACCCACGGAAACGGGCAGTTCGAGCCGCTGCGATCCGGCACGAACTCCAAACCAGGAGGCCACCACCCCTGCGGCCGTCAGCGTCTGGCGGTCAGGATCTTCAAGAAAGACAAATGGAATCGCGGCTGCATGCCCGCTAATGTCCCTCTCGTAGAAGGGCCGGGGCAAGGGCGCAAGCTCGTCCGCCAAAGGGAGCAGGTCTCCGGCGATCTCCACGCTGGAGCCGGCATCGATGCGCGCCCAGGGCAGGCTCTCAGCGGTTGCGCACGGGCCGGCCTCGTCTCCCTCAAGCTGGAACTGGAGCGTGTTCCTGCGCAGGAAGAGATTGGCCGGTACGGAGAGATCCGCGGTGACCGGCCTTCCCATCACAGCGCCGGTGGGCGCGGGCAAGACCGCCACGAGCGTTCCGTTCAACAAAATCGTCAACCTGCTTCGTCGGGCGATGAGATAGGGTGAGAAGGAGTAGTGAAGGTGCAATGCGCCTCGCTGAACCACCTCATCGGAGGGCAGAACCAGCGTAACGCTTTCTGCCGACTGCGGAGCGTTGAACACGAGCGCGCCACGTGGGGTCAGCTCCTGGAAGGAGAGCTTGCGATGGAAGGTGCCGTTGCCGGCCGAGGTTGACGCCGGGAAAGAAGACAACACCGGGCCGATGGCGGTTACGGCAGCCTCCATCCTGACTGGAAGCCAAAGCGCCAGCAAGGCCAGGAGGAAGGCTGTGGTGACGGGTGCGCGCTCAAAAGCCCGATCCCGCTTCCTGCTCCGCGCCAGCGACTTCAAAGCGAAGCCTACGCCGCGAATCGAAAGCTTCACGAGCTGTCCCAGGCTTTGCATGGGCCGATCAGACTGGCGGCCCTCCATGCGATTCAACCAGGTGTCCGCGCCGGAGAAGAGCACCAGCGTAAGCTGCTCTTCTTCCTCCAGCGACAGCCGGTGGTACTGGATGCGCACCGTCAGGGCGTCCGCGTCGATCACCGTCGCCTTGAAGACGGCCTGCTGATCGCGCAGCGGATACAACACCTCGATCTGCGCGCCGGGTGCCAGATCGAGGGGCAGATCGAGGGGCCGATCAAGGCGCAGCGAGGCGCCGCCCAGAGACATGTCCATCGATTTGCCAAAGACGGTCCGCCTTCCCGGAACACGCACTTCTACCGGAAGACACATCTCCAGGCGAACATCCTTGCGTAACTGCCTGCGTTCCATGGCCACGCTGGCGGCCGTGCCCAGAAGAACTGTGTTGAACAGAATCCAGAGTGCGTTCATCACCACGTTGCTGGGTTCAACCGCCGCTCCATAGAGCACGTGGAGCGGGATACTCGCCAGAGCGATGAGGTTCAGCAGAATCAAGATCACGTAGGGCCGCGCAACATCGAAGTCAAAGTGGCTCTCTTCCAGGATGCGGCCTTTGGCAGTGACCCGAAACTTGCCCAACTTTGGGTTCACCAGTGCCAGCAAGGTCGGGGCCAGAATGTAGGGCGCCAGGATGGTCTCATAGACTTCATTCCAGAACGAAAAGCGATGCCGGCCCTGAATGCGGAGGTTCGTCACGCTGGAGAGGAAGATGTGGGGCAGCGCATAGGCCAGAATCGCTCCCCAGAAGCCGGGAATGCAGGTGTGCCCCAAGAGCATGTACACCAGCGGCGCAGTCAAAAAAATGAGGCGCGGACCAGCGTAGAGGAAGTGGATCATGGAGTTGAAGTAGCAGAGACGCTGTGGCCAGGCGAGCCCCTTTACAAAGAGCGGGCAGTCCAAACGCAGAATCTGGGTCATGCCTCGAGCCCAGCGAATGCGCTGCCCGATATGGCTGGCGAGAGTCTCCGTGGCCAGGCCGGCGGCCTGGGGTATGTTGATGTAGGCCGTCTTCCATCCGCGCATCTGCAAGCGCAGAGAGGTGTGCGCGTCTTCCGTAACCGTCTCCGTGGCGACACCGCCGATCTCATCCAGCGCGGAGCGGCGCAGAATGGCGCAGGATCCGCAGAAGAACGTCGCGTTCCACAGGTCATTGCCATCCTGCAGAACTCCATAAAACAGCTCGCCTTCGTTGGGAACCTCCTTGAAGTGATCCAGATTTCTCTCAAAGGGGTCGGGCGAATAGAAGAAGTGCGGCGTCTGCAGCATGCCCAGGCGCTGATCCTTGAGTAGCCATCCCAGAGTGATCTGCAGAAAACTTCGGGTAGGAACATGATCGCAGTCGAAGATGGCCACATAGGGCGAGGCGACGCTTCGCAAGGCCTGATTGATATTGCCGGCCTTGGCGTGCCGGTTGTCGTTGCGCCTCAGGTAGCCGACCCCCGCCTCGGCACAGAACTCTTCAAAGTGATCGCGCCGGCCGTCGTCGAGGACATAAACATGCAGCTTGTCCGGTGGGTAGTCGATGTTCTGCGCGGCGAATGCCGTTGACCGGACTACGGACAACGGCTCGTTGTAGGTGGGAATCAGAACGTCCACATGCGGCCACTGCTCAACGTCTCCGGGCAGAGGAACCGGAAGGCGGCGCAACGGGCGGATGGACTGCACGAAGCCGAGATAGAGGATGATCCAGGCGTAGGTCTCCGCCGAGAGCAGCACCAGGATGAAGAAGAAATCCAGCCCGGTCAAATGGCTATTGATGTCCAGCAGGGCGCGTAGCACGCTGAGATAGCGCCAGTAGGCATATCGAGCTGTAGCCAGCATTGACGCCGCCATCAGGACCATGGTCGCCGCTTCAGAGGTCGAGACCCGATGCAGCACATAAGCGATCACGATGGTCAAAGCGCCCAGAACCAGTTGCACCGGCCACTGAAAGTCGATGGTGATGAACTCAAAGGCGAAAAAGAGCAGGAAAGCGTAGAACGCAAA
>JAJYZE010000352.1 GCA_021800195.1 Acidobacteriota bacterium | reverse complement strand
AGCCCTGCGCCCAGCGATTGGGGCTGATCTTGAGGGATCTGTCACGCATCCAGGCGATGCCGCCGAAGCTGAGGAGAAGAACAAGACACAGGATATCCCAGGCCTCGCCGCCAAAGTGCAACAACTGGCCGACGCTGCTGAGATGCTGTGCCTTGACCAACTCCGCCGGAGCCAGAGAGTACTGCGCCGTGTTGCCGTGGGGCGGAGCGGCGGCCAACTCCTGTCGGGCAGCTAGGTCGGCGGCATGCTCGGCTCTGGTCTGGCCGGCGCAACCGGTCAGGCACAGGACGAGGACGCCGAGCAGAAACAAGAGCGAGCAAAGACGGGTAGAGGACGAATTCCAGGACATCCAGCGCATCTCAGATCTCCTAATTCAATCGAACCAGATAGGGAACGACATGCGGGAACGGCCGGCCGATCCACTCCATGATCGCCACGGCCTCGGCGCGATCGGGACGGGCCGGGCGAATGCGTACCCAGTAGCCGGTGGCTCCGGCGAACTCTATAACCTGGGATCCGGCGTAGCGGCGCAGCAGCGCCCTCTTCAGGTCCAGGGCATCCTTCCTTGTGGGGAAGACGCCGGTTTGCACGCACCAGCTGGACTGGGTCGCAGGCGAGGTACGCAAGTATGCTTCCACCCGAACCCTGGCCACGCCCATACGATAGAGATCGATCTTCTTGGCTGCGCTTTCGGAGAGGTCGATGATACGCCCGTGCACGAAGGGCCCGCGGTCGGTGATGCGCACCAGCACGGACTTGTTGTTGGAAAGATTGGTCACCCGAACGATGGTCTCCAGCGGAAGTGTCTTGTGAGCCGCGGTCATACCGGCGCCATCGTAGTAGGAGCCGTCGGCGGCGCGATGTCCGCTGGGAGCGTACCAACTGGCCATGCCGGTTTCCACAAAATCCGGCCGTCCCTTGGGTAGGGGAATCGGAGCCCGTTCTGAGCGTGCGGCGTTGCTCTGCTGGCCGCCCAGCGTCGGTGGCGGCGGCACAGAGGGCTGTGGGCTGCGGTGATGGCAGCCACCGGAGAGCAGCGTCAGCACGCTGGCAGCGATCCAGCCGGCCAGGACCGGCTTTGGCCGCTCCCCGCGCCTCATGGGCCGGCGGTGACCGGAGACGGTTGCCCTCTGGCCATCCGGCATCCCCGCCGTCAATGGGCTACCCTTGTTCAACATCCAGCCTTCATGATTCTTGGCCACGGTTCCCGCCGTCAACGCCGTAGCCGGTAGCGTGTGCCTAGCTGGATTCCTTTGTATCTTTATCCTTGCGTACCACACCCGAATTCGGGCTGCGTCTTTCGCATTTTCCATGTGTCCTCAGGGTCCGATCGCAAGGGAGGGAAGGCGCCGTGCCGAACTCGATGGCGAACGCTCTTGCCTGCGGCTGTGCAGATGATCGGTACAGCCGGCACCGCTGCCTCAGAACTCTCCCTGTTGCAGGGCTTTCCAGAGGGCGGACGTGGCGGCGTCCTTTTTTCTACCCCAGCCGACAGCCCGCAGTTGGACCGAGTTCGGGGAAGGTGCCCATCAACGCCGAGGATAAGCACGGCCCTGCAAGGAAGTCGCCTGGGTGGGATTTGTTCATCCCGCCAGGTTAGAAGGATTCGCTGATGGTGAAGCGGAAGGTTTTGCGTGGCTCACGCAGAACGTAATCCGCTCCGTAGTATTGCAGCGCCTGCTGGTAGGTATAGGCTGCCGCGCCCGGCTCTGTGGCGAATGGGAAGAAGTCCTTGAAGCACTCCTGAGATGTGCCGGAGCACGCCGAACCGCTGGGAGCCACGATCTGCTGCGGTATCGCCCTGTAAAGCCGCAGCGGGTTATAGGCGTAGTAGATCTGGAACGGCGCATTGATAATCGGCATCAGCACTTGCATATAAAGCCCCGTAGACATGCGCGGAACGATGTTGGTATGAGGCACGTCCTTCAGGAACTCAGAGTAGGGCGGTAGTTGATAGCCCTGCAGACACTCTCCGTTGACCACCTCCGGGCAGCCATAGGTGGGGCTGTTGATGGTTGAGAGGCCTTCGGGGCTCATCATCAACTGGTGCGGCTCCAGGTTCATCGTCAGGCCAAAGTCATCGAAGATCGCGAAGGTGATCTGATTAATGATCGGGAAACGGTACTCCAGGTTCGTGATGGCAGAGGTATCGCCGCCAATCGGCGCCAGACGATAGATGGGCAACGGGATCTGCACATCGCCCAGAGCCTGGTCGGTCGGATCGCGAGGGACGCCGGTTCCATCCGGATTCGTCAGGTTGAATAAAACCTTGGTGGGCATGAAGGTATAGGGAGAGAGGGAACGGATGTCGAAGCCGCGCAGATCATTCTCGCCGCCGTTGTAGATGCGGGAGAAGGGAGGCGCCACCTGGCCGCCAAAGCCGGAGATGTTGGCTAGCTGAATCCGATAGGCCAAAACATTGTGACCTTCTTTATTGATTCTGATTCCCTTCATGGGGAAGAACTGCCGCCAGGCAACCACAGGCGAGTAGTACTTCGTGTTGCCGCCCATACCCGCGAATTGGATAGCAACACTCAGATCCTTGCCGTTATGTGGCCCAATGGGCCGATCCAGGGTGCTGAAGCTGAAGCTGGGCGTCAGCACGGAGGTGACGATGCCGTTCAACTGGTTCGGACCCTCGATGCCGGAGCGAAAGGCCAGAGTCTGGAAGACGCTGAGCGTGTTCTGGTTGAAGGTTGTAATGCCGGAGCTCGACCAGGAGTAGGCCACTCCGATTCGGGCTACGCCGGTGCGGCGGAAGAGCGTGCGCAGTGCTTCCGTGGTTTGGATGGTCAGGCCCTTGGCCGACTGATTGAAGTTGTTCAGCAGCGACTGCTGGGCTGTGGCCAGGTTTTGATTGGAACCGGTCACGGAATAGCTTTTGGAGGGGTTGAAGTCGGTTTTGCGGTCGAAGACCTGAACGCCAAGCGAGATCGGCTTGTTGTGCAGGTAGGGCTCGGTGAAGCCGAAGCTCAGATTGCGCTCCAGGTCGCCGATGTTGGCGGTGACGTTCAGCGTCTCTCCAAAGCCGAGAAAGTTGTTGGTTGCATAGTTCACTCCCAGGAAGGAGCCGGAGAGCCCGCTGACGCCACCATTGATGCCGATGGAGTTCTTGCCCTTTTCGTGGAGCTTGATGAGCAAGTCCACCGTGCCCGCATCGGTGTTCTGCTGCGTCTCCACGTCCTGGTCGGTCTTCAGAGTGTCGAAGTAGTCCAGTTGGTTGAGACGCATCAGGGAGAGGTCGACCAGGCGGCTGTTGTACACCTGACCCTCTTGAATCAGCATTTCGCGCCGGATGACGCGGTCGCGCGTCAGTGTGTTGCCGG
>JAJYZE010000351.1 GCA_021800195.1 Acidobacteriota bacterium | reverse complement strand
CCCGACGACGCAGCCCGGCATGCGGGACTCACCTCAGCCTTCAAGTTCAACCAGACCCGCGTCTGGTCGAATCGTCACGCTGTAAACCAGCGAAGTCCCGACCGAAGCGTCATAGCCGGTACGCCTTCTTGGCCAATCCGTAGGCCAGCGCATGGGCCAGTTCGACTGCCTCTTCGTGCTCCAGCCGATGGTCGCGCACCAGCCGGGCCAGAAAGCCACAGTCCATCCGGCGCGCTACATCATGCCGCGCCGGGATCGACAAAAATGCCCGCGTATCGTCATTGAATCCCACAGTGTTATAAAAGCCGGCCGTCTCTGTTACGGACTCCCGGAAGCGCCTCATCCCCTCCGGACTGTCAAAGAACCACCAGGGGGGCCCAAGCTTCAAACACGGATAGTGTCCAGCCAGCGGGGCCAGCTCGCGGCTATAAGTGCTCTCATCCAGCGTAAAAAGAATGATGCTCAGCCCGGGCTCGTTTCCAAAGGCATCCAGAAGCGGACGCAGCGCCTGCACATAGTTGGTCGGAGCAGGAATATCCGCTCCCGTATCTCTCCCGTAGTGTTCAAAGATCTCGCGATTATGGTTCCGCACGCTCCCCGGATGGATCTGCATCACCAGCCCATCCTCCAGGCTCATCCGCGCCATCTCGGTTAGCATCTGGGCCCGGAACATCTCCTGTCTGGCGGGATCGGCTCGTCCTTCCAACACCTCGGCAAAGACCCTCTCTGCCTCTGCGGACGAAAGATCTGCTGTCTGTGCCGTCGGATGTCCATGATCGGTAGCCGTGCAGCCGAGCGCCCGGAATCGCTCCCGGGCGCAGCGTAGCGCCCTCAGGTATCCTTTCCACGTCGAAGGGTCTTCTCCGGTCAGACCACAGAGCTCTTCGACGTTGCTTGCAAATCCCTTGAACTCCGGGTCCACCACTGGATCCGGGCGAAACGTGGGCACAATCCTTCCCTTCCATCCCGATCTCAGAATCGCCTTGTGATCCTCCAGCGAGTCCAGGGGGGAGTCGGTCGTCGCCAGTACCTCCATGCTGAAGCGTTCGTAGAGTGCGCGAGGCAAAAACTCCGGCGTCTTCAGCTTTGCGGAGATCGTATCAAAATACTCTTCGGCTGTGCTCTCCGACAGACGCTCCTGCAGCCCAAACAGTTCCTGGAAGCAGTAATCCAGCCAGATGCGCGTCGGCGTTCCTCGAAAGAGATAATAATGGCGAGCGAATATCCTCCACACCTTTCTCGGATTCTTGATCTCTGCCTGCCCTATCTCTAAATCCTCCATCGACACGCCCTGGCTGTATAGCATGCGGTAGATATAGTGATCGGGTTGCACAAAGAGTGTCGCGGGGTCTGGAAAAGGCTGGTTGTGTGCAAACCATGCTGCCTGCGTATGCCCATGCGGACTCACGATGGGCAAGCTTCGCACCTGTTCATACAGCGCCTTGGAAATGGCCAGAGCGCCAGGTTCCGCAGGGAAAAGATAATCTTTGTGAATCAACATGACCAGGCACTCTCTCTTTCAGGGATGGAGGCTCTCTCCGAAGATCATATTCTTACGCGGTCTGAACACTTAAACAGGGTTCCGAAAGCGAAACAAATCCGTTCAGCAATAGTTAGGCTCCCTGCTCATTCGGACCTTCCTGCCGTCGCTTGTTCTGATCGAACTTCTCCAAACCGGTTTCCATTGCCACCCCAAGCCCGCCGGCCCCGCCCGGATTCCGAGACGTTCTTCCCATTTTTCTCTGCCTGCCTGATATCCGGCGGCAGACGATTCATCTCCCAAGCATGCCAAGCTCCGGCTGCGCCAAGTAACCCTCAACGAAGCATGCTCTTCAGGCCGGCAAAGTCCGGGCACCATCCGCTCGCCGGTCCACCATCCGCAGATACTCCTGAGTCAAGAGCAGGCGAAGCGTCCGGTCCGTTTCTGGAGCGCAGGGGGTCTCAAGAGAGCGGCAGCGATCAATGGCCCGGCGCAGATCCCCGAGAAATGCAACGCACGGCCGGCAACCCTCGATATGCTTCCGAATCTTTTCGCACCTTGGCTCCACGACCCGCCCATCCATGTACTCGGAAAGATTGGCGAAGATCTCCCGGCAGGTCTTTGGCTGGGGGCGCACCCCGGCCTGCCTGCCCCTGCGCTCGCGCACTGCCGCAGGAGCCACTCGGTTCTCTGGCTCGACTCCTTCGCCAGTCGTTGTGTCCGCGGCGGCGAGAAGCTTTCTCAGTTGCAGCCTCGCCCGGTGCAGCCTTACCCTTACCGTTCCCTGCTCTATTCCCAGCACTTGAGCGATCTGTTCGGTCTCCAAATCCTCCATATCATGGAGCACCAACACCATCCGGTAAGGTGGAGGCAGCATCAGGATCGCCTCCTGAAGGCGTTGGTTCTGTTCAGCTCTGGAAACCAGTGTCTCCGGATTGGGATTCGGATCCTTCAGTAACTGGCTCAGTTCGGATTCGGCGGGAGTCAGTTCACTCAACGAAAGCATCTGGACTGGGGCTTCACTCACCTTGCGCCGCATCCTCCAACAGCGATTGCGCGCTACCTTATACAGCCACACCGCAAGCGCCTTCGGCTCAGTGATCTTGGCCAAATGGGGTAGCGACCGCACAAAAACCTCCTGCGCGGTGTCCTCAGCGTCCTCCGTGTGGCCGCATATCTTCATGCTGAAGGCATACACAGTGTTCTGCAGCAGTTCCAAGGCTTCGTTGACCGCGGCGGCATCCTTTTGCTGCAGCAGGCCGGTTGCTCGAATCAGTTCCGGACGCATTGATCTCCTATAGCCCCATCGTTCTATCCCAGCGCGCCCCAGTTCTCGGTGCGCTCCTTCCTCCATTCTAAAGCTCTGGCTTTCCTGCAATCGGGTCAGTCCCTTGATCTGGTATGAAAAAGATCCGCTCAGGCGTCAGACGCTACGACCACCTGCTCGAAGGACTTCAACTGGTCAAAAATTCTTCCGATGCCGCCAAGGGCGAAGTTCTCGACGCGCGCTGCGCCGCTTTGTTCTTGCCCGGGATCACCTTGGTCCCGGTCTGATCAATGTCTATGCTGAAATGCTCATCGTGGTTCAACTCCAGCGGTGCGGAGCAGAGGATACATCGCGGCCATCCGCTCACTTCCTGGAGCCCCCTCACGACCGCCCTCGATCCATTTGCCCACAAGTTGTCCAGAGTCAGGGATGGCTCTCGAACCACAGCCAGCACTGCCCTGAACACGGCCTTCACGTTCAGGATGCACAAGAAGGGCGTCTTGCCCGGAAGCCGTTGTTGGCTCCCGCTGAAATCACGGTCCGCTTGGAACGAAAGGCATAGGCCACAACCACCGACGCGTTGG
>JAJYZE010000035.1 GCA_021800195.1 Acidobacteriota bacterium | reverse complement strand
CAAAGCTCAGCGCCTTGTTGCCGCCCGACTGCATCTGCCGCATCATGAACATGAACAGCGCTACCAGCACCAGGATGGGGGCGAAACTCAGCAACGCATTCCAGTAAACGTTCCCCTGCTGACTCTTGATGGTCACGTTCACCCCATGGCTGTCCAAGTCCTGAACCTCGGCTCGGTCCATGTAGTTCGGCGTGATATCGGTGTGAAACGTCTCTTTGCCGTCCTTGTACTTCCCCGTCACGTCCGTGCCATCGACCAGGATGTCTGAGATCTTGCCGGCATCCGCCTCTGACTGCATCTCGGTGACGCTGATTGCCTTATCGTTCTTCTGGCCCATGTTCATCGTGACAAAGCGCCAGCCCACCAGCAGACAGCCCAGCGTCAGCAACCAAATCAACAACTGTTTAAAAGTCGAGTTCAATCGGATTCCTCGTTTCATCTTGCTGCACTTTCAGCGCCGGCCCAAATGTATAGGCGGGCACCCCAGCTTCAGGCTCTCAAATCGTTCGCCAGTTCCTTAATCTGGCCTGCGCGATCCGTTGGTCGCAGCGGTCCCGAGGGCTCGCCCTGTTGTTTTAGACGTCTACCCCGCAAATATGATGCAGTCTTTGCGGCTGCCCGGCCCTCGGCATGGATCAAACCTAGATTCTACTCTGGGTCTCAGCCGCGGACCAGCGATATTGTCTCTGGCGGGTCCGCGGACGTTATCTTTCCGGGGACTCTCGATCGGCCCGCGGCTGCCGCCACAAGCGAATCTCCCGCGCTGACCGCTCCACCCTCAGCCCCCCATGCAACTCCAAGCGGCTGCCAATCTTTCCCGTAACCATTACCCTGATCCCAGGAAACCCCGCCAACGTCAACACCTTAGCCGTCTCCTCTCCGCTCAGCACATAGCCTCCGCGCACAGGCCCTGCGGCGCCGGGCTCCGCAAAGACCTGGCGCGCGGCCGCGCGGACGATCCGTCGGCGCAGTGCGGCCGGCATCGATCGCAACCGTTCGATCTCCAGCGCATACGCAACTCCCTCCCCTGCCGTGCTCACCGACCTTCCGCCCCCGCGCGCCGGCCGGCCCGGCAATAGCACCTGAGGAAGAACGCGAGCCACCTCGGCTTGCCAGTAAGTCTCCTCTTCACGAGCCACCCCCGCCGTGCGCGCCAATAGCTCATCCACTCCAGGATTAAACTCCCGCAGCAGCGGCATCAGCCCGTGCCGCACGCGATTCCGAGTCAGGCTCTGGTCCTGGTTCGTAGCATCCTCCCTCCAGTCCTGCCCGCGCTCCCGGAGAAAAGCTTCCACTTCTGACCGCCTCACCCCCAGCAAAGGCCGCACGATCCTCCACCCGGCCATTTTGGCGCCCTGCCGGAACACGATTCCGGGCTCTGTTCCATCAGCCTCTCTGGACAAATCTCTGGCAACAGGCCTGGCATACTGCCCGACGAGCCGACTCTCTGCCCTAGGCTCGTGCTGGTTGCAATCGCCGTGCGGCAGGCCGCCCAGCGCCAGCACAGGCGCAACTCCGCTCAACCCCTCCGTCCAGGCGCCTCGAAGCATCTTCATCACCACCGTCTCGGCCTGGTCGTCCAGCGTGTGCGCAGTCGCCACCACATCGACCTCGCCGCTCTCCATCAAGCTCCGCAACGCGCGGTAACGCAGGTTCCGAGCCGCCTCCTCCACCCCCTCAGTCTGCTGCGCCTGGCGGGCAGCGGTGTCCACCCGAAACACTCGCAGCGTGATACCCAACCTTCGGCATAGGTCTGCCACAAAAGCCTCATCGGCATCCGCCTCTGCTCCGCGCAACCCATGGTGTACGTGCGCCGCGCTCAATACCACCCCCAACGGAGCCTTATTCTGCGCCGTTGCCTGATTCGCCTCCGCCACAGCCAGCAGCAGCGCCACAGAATCCGCACCCCCGCTGACAGCAACGCACACCCGCTCACCAGCCCCCATCAATCCGCGTTCGATGGCCAGCGTCCCCATCGCTGCCATGGCTTTCTTCTCCTTCATTGCCGCCTCGTTCCACCGCCAAGAAGTTCTCAGACGCGACGCAGGCACCCTCGAAGCCAATGACAAGGGAAAGGAAGATACATCGAGCCCCTGCCCGCCGAAGGTCACGTCACCACCCCGATCCAAATCTAGCGTCTTTTAAGCTATACTGCCCTCCCATGTCCGTCTTTGTCATTATCCCGGCCGCAGGCATCGGCACCCGAATGGCGCATACCACCGGCGGCGTCTCCAAACAGTTTCTGGAACTTGGCGGCCTCCCCATTTTGGTTCACTCCCTGCGCGCCTTTCTCGCTGTGCCTCGCGTCAGCGCTGTGTATGTAGCGGTCCGGGAGCCGGAGCGGGAGCGCGTGCAGGCGATGATCGCTGCACATCGCCTCCTCGAAAAGGTCCACCTGGTCTCGGGCGGCGACTCCCGCCAGGAATCCGTCGCCAACGCCTTGGCTGCCATCCCCAGCACCGGGGCCGGCGCCGCCAGCGCGGATATCGTTCTGGTACATGACGCAGTTCGACCCCTGATCGATCGCACCACCATCGACCACATCGTCGACGCGATTGAAAAGCATGGAGCTGCCATCGTCGGAACCCCCGCCATTGACACCATCAAGCAGGTGGAGCGCACCGCTGACGGTGCTTTGGTCACCGCTACCATCCCCCGGGAACTCATCGTGCTGGCCCAGACCCCGCAGGGAGCACGCATCCCTTTGCTGCGGCGAGCCTTCGCTGAGGCTGCCGCCGATGGCTTCACCGGAACAGATGAGGCCAGCCTTCTGGAGCGGGCCAACATTCCCGTCTTTGTCGTCCCGGGTAATCCACGCAACTTCAAGGTCACCCAGCCCGGAGACCTGAGAATTGCAGAGTTCTACCTGGCAGGATGAGGATCCCCCATGCGTGCCGGCTCATCCTCCCGAAGCGCCTTGCAAGTGAAGTGGGGTATCGAATCCTCCGTTCCTGCTTTATGATCAACTGCAATGAGCTTGCGCATCGGCCTCGGCTTTGACTCTCACGCCTTTGAGAAAGGCATTCCTCTGGTCCTGGGCGGTCTCAAGATCGACCATCCGGAGGGATTTGCAGGCCACTCCGACGGCGATCTTCTTCTTCACGCCATCACGGACGCCCTTCTCGGCGCCGTATCCGCCGGCGATATCGGCACCTTTTTTCCGCCCACGGACCCAAAGTGGAAGGGGGCCGATTCTACGGTTTTCCTGAAAACCGCGCTGGAAGAGATCGCTCTGGTTGGCTTCAAGATCGTCAACATCGACTGTGTATTGATCATGCATCGGCCCAAGATCGTTCCTTTGGCCGGAGCGATGCGGGAGCGCGTCGCCGACCTGCTGGGGATCGATGTCAATAACGTCAGCATCAAGGGCAAAACCCCAGAGGGCCTTCCCCAGGATGGCACGGCCGTTGCGCATGTCGTGGTCCTGCTGGAGTCCATCGCCCCCCCCAGCGAACACAGGAAGATGGCCGCTCACGCCGAAGTTCCCGACGAAGCTGAGGTGGATGCAGCCCTGGCCGCAGTCGCCGAGCCGCTCAACCTGAGCGCGTTGGGCCGCAAGTTGCCGTCCTTTGATACGGATGACCTGACCTGATTTCCATTCGCGGCTCCTGCTCCCATGCCGGCGTCTGCTGACCCGGGCCCCATCTCCTGATACAGTCGTTCCATCTCTCTTTTCACCTCTCTGCGGAGGCGGTCATGGACCAGAATCAAATTACCCAGCTTAGCAGCGCCATCGCCGGCATGATGGGCATCTTCATGCTCTTCTGGCTCTGCATTGTTGTCTTTGCGATCTACCTCTTCTGGCGGATCTTCTCCAAAGCCGGTCTTTCGGGACCACTGTCTCTGCTCATCCTCGTTCCTGCCGTCGGATGGATCATCGTGGCCTGCATCCTCGCCTTCTCGGATTGGCGCGTCATCCCTGCTCCTCCCTTCTATGCAGGTCTGCAGCCCTATCCGCCCCCGCCGGGAAACTATCCACCGCCGCCGGCGAGCTTCAACCCGCCTGCTCCACCGCCCCGTCCGTAGCCTCGGCACGGCTTCTGCCGTTCAAGCTGTTAACATGGGTGTGTCATCTCTATGACATGCCAGGCCCCTTTGAACCAGCATCTCTGCACGCAAGAAGCCGCTCCCGTCCGTGTCCGCATCGCCCCTTCTCCCACCGGCGACCCCCACGTTGGCACTGCCTACATCGGCCTGCTCAACTATATCTATGCACGCCAGCGCTCGGGCCGGTTCATCCTGCGCATTGAAGATACCGACCGCACCCGCTTCGTTCCCGCCTCTGAGCAGATGATCTTCGACTCCCTGCGCTGGGTTGGCCTCGCCTGGGACGAGGGCCCGGACGTGGGCGGACCCTATGGTCCTTATCGTCAATCGGAGCGAACAGCGATCTATCGGGAGCACGCCGAGATGCTGCTGGCCAGCGGCCACGCCTATCGCTCCTTTGAGACCGCAGAGGAGCTCGAGGCCATGCGTCAGCAGCAGATCGCAGCCAAGGTGCCACCCCGATACAACGGCGCTCACCGTCATCTCACCCAGGCCCAGATCGACGCCTACCTTACCGAGGGCCGACCCTATACCGTCCGCCTCAAAGTTCCAGAGAACCAGTCCACCACCTTTACCGACGAACTCCGCGGCTCCATCACCTTTGACCACAATAACGTCGATGACCAGGTGCTGCTCAAATCCGACGGCTATCCCACCTATCATCTGGCCAACGTGGTCGACGATCACCTGATGCGCATCACCGACGTAATTCGCGCCGAAGAGTGGATCTCCTCCACACCGAAGCATGTCCTGCTCTACGCCGCCTTCGGCTGGGAACTGCCTCGGTTCTGGCACATGCCCTTGCTGCGCAACACCGACAAGTCCAAGATCTCCAAGCGCAAAAATCCGGTCTCGCTGGTCTTTTACCAGCAATCCGGTTACCTTCCGCAGGCCATACTCAACTTCCTTGGGTTGATGGGGGGCGGCATGGCTCAACCTACCGAGCAGGAGATCGTCTCCAAGGGCCTCAACACCAAGGAAGGCGACATCTTCTCTCTTGCCGAGATGCTGGAGAAGTTCGACTTCCGCCGCATCTCTCTGGGAGGACCCGTCTTTGATCTGGTAAAGCTCAAATGGCTCAATGGCGAGTATCTGCGCAAACTCACCCCCGAGGAATTCTTCACCGCTCTGCGCAGCACCATTCTCTCCGATAGCTACATCCGCGCTATTGCGCCTCTGGTCCAGTCCCGCATGGAGATTCTGGGCCAGTTCGGAGACATGACCGGCTTCTTCTTTGCGGACAATATCTTGCCTCCTGAGTCCGTCTGGCTGCCAAAGAAGCGGAGCTTTGAGGAGTCCCTGGCCTTTATCGCTGAGCAACTCGCCGCACTGGAGGCAGCCGCCTGGGAGGCGGAGGCCATCGAGTTCTCGCTGAAGACGCTGGGAGAGGCGAAACAGTGGTCAGTCAAGGAAAACTTCATGCTGCTGCGCGCCATCCTCACCGGTAGCACCACCAGCCCTCCGCTGGTCGAGAGCATGCTCGTCTTTGGCAAGGCGCGCACTCTGGACCGCGTCCGCCGCTTCCTGGAAGCCCAGAAGAGGCAAGCAAACCAGCGCCGCTGATCCAACCTCAGCTTCTCAACTTCACAACCTTCAGGAGAGAGCCGGCCTCTGAGCCGCTCAGCAGAGGGTTGCGCCGGGAGACTTGTCTGTGGCTTCAGCTATCGCGCAGAGGCCGGTCCGACCCAGCCTTCGCCGGTCACTGCCCGCTCAAGGCCACCCTGACCGCAAGCGATTGAGGAGGAAAGCAAGAGGCGCTGCCGCAGGCTTGGTAGTGCAGCACACCGTTCAGCGTCGATTCGCCCTTGGGCGCTACCAGCCGCACGCTCACCGGAAACCTTCCCTGGTAAACGCTCATCAGCTCACCTGATCCCATCTGCAACCGAAAGGAGGAACCGGCAGGATAGGTGTCGCCCATCACCTTGACGCCATCGGTCAACTCAAGTTGCAACCGGGTTGGAATCAGCAGCTGGTCCAGAGGCTTGTGCGAGTTGATGTGGAATCCATCGTCTACCCGAAACCATAACTGCACCACCTGCGGCACTCCAGCAATCACTTGTACATTATCGGAGAGCAACTCCACATGCCCATGATGCGCAGCCGGCGTCAATCCAAACTGGATCTGCTGCGCGCATGCGCGCGGCATGAGCGGCGCAGACGAACTTATACAGGCAACGGCGAGAAACATCGCTCCGAGAAGCGTCATCGGGACGAGCGGCCGCCGGATCAGTCTCAGATGCAAAGTTCTCACTCGCCACCCGATTCGATGGCCTTCTCAATATCCGCTTGCATCTCGTCCCTGGAGTGCGCCCCCACTGTCTGGTCCACGATCCTCCCGTTCTTATCGATGTAGAAGGTCTCGGGAATGTAATCACCCAGTTGATAGCTCTTGGAAATGTCGCTGTTGGGCATCAGGATGGGATAGGTCACGCCGATCTTCTTGGCGGCCGCGGCGACATCCTTGACTGCCATGCCATCGTCTTGATCCACGCCCAGCACCACCAGGCCCCGGCTCTGGTACTGGTTCTCCAATTCCTGAAACCACGGCATCTCCAGCTTGCAGGGGGGGCAATAGGTCGCCCAGAAGTTCAGCACGACCGGATGTCCTTTGTAATCCGAGAGGGAAACCTTCTTACCCTGAAGATCGACCAACGTGAAGCCGGGAGCGGCCTTGCCGAGCATCTTCTTAGCCATGGGGTCGTCTCCATCATCATCCCCGCCGCCATCCGAAGACGCGGAAGCCGGCGCAGCCGATCCGACGCTCTGCTGTTGAGACTGAATCTGCCTCTGCCGAGAACGCAAATTATGGGTGCCTGCAAGCACAAGCAACGTCACGCCCGCAATCAGCAGGACAACAATCGCCAGACGGCGAACTTGATCACCAAACACGTCTCTATCCCTCGGCGCGGCGAAGCTCCACGCTCGCGCGGCTTCTCTCCTTAGTTTAGCGCCGTTTCTCCTTGCTCCCAATAGCCCCCGCGAGCCAGCTCGAATCCCTCTACGGCCGTTCTGCTAGCATGGTCGTTGAAGACAGACATCGGCAAGAAATCTGATGCTCCCACCCTCGCAATCCCCCGCGCCGCACAGCCCTTCGGAGTTGGTTCGTATCCAAGCCGAGGCACTGGAACACCTCGCCAGGCGCCTGGAGGGCCCGCAAAATGAAGTGTTTGAACGGGTCGCCTCTTTGCTGGCTGAAACTGTCCGCAACGGTCATCGCGTGGTGCTCACCGGGGTGGGCAAGAGCGGCCTGATCGCCCGCAAAATCGCCGCAACCATGCTTTCCACCGGCACGCCGGCCCAATTTCTTCACCCCACAGAAGCCCTGCATGGCGACCTCGGCGTGCTGCACAGCGGAGACGTTCTAGCCGCGCTCTCGTACTCCGGCCATACCGAGGAGCTGCTACGTCTGCTGCCGGTTCTCCCCCGCCTTGGCGTGACCCTGGTCAGTCTTACCGCAACGCCGGACTCCTCCCTGGCCAAAGCCTCCGCGCACGTGCTCGACGTTCACGTGGAGCGCGAGGCCTGCAACCTGCAACTGGCGCCCACCGCTTCAACCACCGTGATGCTGGCGCTGGGGGATGCCTTGGCGATCAACATCAGTGGCCGGCTCAACTTTCAGCCCCGGGATTTCGCGGAGCTTCATCCTGGCGGCCGGCTTGGCCAACGCCTGGTCACCATCGACCTGCTGATGCACAGCGGCGATGCCATCCCCTCAGTGGCTCCCTCGGCAACCCTCCCGGAGATCATTCACGAGATGTCCGCCAAGCGCCTGGGCATGACCACGATACAATCCAACGGCGCTCTGCTCGGCATCCTCTCCGACGGCGACCTGCGCCGGCTCTTCGCTCGCAGCGGTCCCAGCGCGTTTCATCACACGGCTGCGGAGATCTTGAACCCATCGCCTCGCACCATCTCTCCCGCCCGCTTCGCCGGCGATGCCCTGGCTGTCATGGAAGAGCATAAGATCACCGCCTTGATCGTCACTGCGGACGGAACACCCTCCACTCCTGTTCTGGGCGTCCTCCATCTCCACGACATCCTGACCTGAGCTGGAGCAAACAGGGAAACTTCGTTTGCCGATATCCAGGCCGATCAGCGCCTGATGTTGGCGCCAGGGTGGAGGATGCCGTTGCGCAGCACAACTCTCCCGCTGGGCTGCCGAACCGCCGCAGGAAGAACTCTGGGAAGCGCAGGAAGAACTCTGGGAATCTGGGGAAACTCGCCGGTCAGGCAACCTCTCCGTAACGCTCCTCCCTTTCGCTTTGCCAGCCTCAGCCGGCATCTGCCGGGTTCGATACAATCGAGGGAATATGCACCGATGGTCGAAGCTATTCATTCCGACGCTCCGCGACGCTCCCGCCGACGCGGAAGTCGCCAGTCACAAGCTTCTTTTGCGCGCGGGATACATTCGCCAACTGGGCGCGGGCATCTACAGCTACCTTCCTCTTGGGCAGCGCTCCCTGAACAAGATCGTGGCCATTGTTCGCCAGGAGATGGACAAGATCGGCCAGGAGTTCTTTCTCCCCGCCCTTAATCCCGCCGAGATCTGGGAAGAGTCCGGCCGCTGGACCGGGATGGGCGACAACATGTTTCGCCTCAAGGATCGCAAAGGCGCGCAGCTTTGCCTGGCGATGACCCACGAGGAGGTCATCACCTCTATCGCCCGCAACGAACTGCGCAGCTACAAGCAGCTTCCCCAGATCTGGTATCAGATCCAAACCAAATTTCGCGACGAGCCCCGCCCCAAGTCCGGCCTCCTGCGCGTCCGCCAGTTCCTCATGAAAGACGCCTACTCCTTTGACCTGGATGCCGCCGGGCTGGACGAAAGCTACAAGAAGAACGATGCCGCCTATCGCGCCATCTTCACCCGCTGCGGCCTGGAGTTTGTCGTCGTCGAAGCTGACTCCGGCGCCATGGGCGGATCGCAGTCCCAGGAGTTCATGGTCTACACCGAGGCAGGCGAAGATCTTATCGCCAGTTCCTCCTCCGGCTACGCCGCCAATATCGAGAAGGCCACCAGCAGGCTGACCCCTGTGGCCGATCTGGAGCCCACCGGAGACGGAATGCCGGAGCTGGTTTCCACACCAGGAAAAGCCTCCATTGCCGATGTCACCGCCTTCTTCGCCATCCATGCGGCGCAAGACATCAAGTGCGTCGCCTTCATGGGCGCGCGCTCCGGCGAACCTCTTCGCCCCGTAGTCGCGTTCCTGCGCGGCGACCATCAGGTGAATGAGACCAAGCTGAGCGCCGTAGCCGGCGTCACCGAACTGCGTCCCATGACCGGCGAAGAGCTTGCCCTGCACATCGGCGGTCCCGCCGGCTACCTGGGACCCGTCGGCATCGCCGAAGTGATGACCCAGGGCTCGCTCAACGGCCTCAAATCCGGCAAGCCGCTCGATAAACTCAAGGGCGTGCTGCGCGAAACCCCCGCCGAGGGTCTGAAGACCATCGTCATCATGGACTCCGGCCTGGAAGGCCGCCAGAACCTGGTCTGCGGAGCCAATCGGCTCGATTATCACTATCGAAACGTCACCCCCGGCCGTGACTTCACGCCCACTCTGGTTGCCGACATTCGCAACATCAACGAGGGAGAACTCGACCCGGTGGCGGGGCAACCCCTGCGCCTGGGCAAGGCGGTCGAGATCGGCCATATCTTCAAGCTGGGCTACAAGTACAGCCAAAGCATGGGCGCGCGGGTTTTGGATGCCAACGGCAAAGAGGTAACCCCGATCATGGGTTGCTATGGAATTGGCATTGAGCGCATTCTCACCGCAGCCATCGAGTCCAGTGCGGCCAAGTTCTTGGCAACCACCAGTTCGGAGCAGTATGCCTTGCCGCCGGCCATCGCACCCTTTGAGGTGGTCGTCTGCATCACAAACGTTCGTGAACCTGAACTCCTGGAGGCTGGGGAGTCGCTGGCCAAGGCGCTCGATGCCGCTGGAGTCGACGTCCTTCTGGATGACCGCGACGAGCGTGCCGGCGTAAAGTTCAAGGATGCTGAACTGATCGGAGTTCCTTACCGGGTCAACATCGGCAAAAAACTTGCCGAAGGTCACGTGGAACTTGTGGATCGCCTCACCGGCCTCACCACCAGTCTGCCCGTGGAGTCCTTGAGTCAGCACCTCGCATCGCTTCTGGCAGCGTCTAAATCCTGAGGCTCTCTCGATCGCCATGCCCGACTTCCTTCTCTGGTTCCCATGCCTGTAAGAGTCAAACTCGCTCCTCGCCGTCATCGTCCGTGGCTCTCGACGCTGCTGCAAGCAGCCGTACTGCTCGCGCTGGTGGTGATTCTCATTGGGGCCGGCATCTTCGGCTCCTTCTGGTTCCGCTATCGGGGCATGGTGGCGGAACGGCTGGCCAAAGGGCCCCTCTTCGGAAATTCGGCCCAGATCTATGCAGCTCCGCAGGAGGTGCGCCCCGGCCAGCAACTCTCAGCGGCCGCGATTGCCGCCACGCTCCGCCGGGCGGGGTACAACCTGAACCCCGACTTGGGACGCTACGAACTGCGGGGCAACTCGATCCTGATCAAACCGGGGCCCGACAGCTATCTGGCCATGGATGGCGCCACCATTGCCACCGCAGGGGGCATGGTGCAGAGCATTACAGCCGAGAACGGAGCTCCGCTCGCCGCCTACAAGCTCGAACCACAGTTGATCACCGCTCTCTCTGGGGAGAACGAACGCACCAAGCGCCGTCTGGTGACTTACGATCAGATTCCTCCTCGCATGGTTCAGGCCGTGCTAGCCATTGAGGACCGCCGCTTTTTTGAACACGGCGGCATCAACTATGTGCGCACCGCAAAATGCGCCGTGCAGGATCTGCTGGCCCACCGCCTGAACTGTGGCGGATCCACACTGACGCAGCAACTGGCCCGCGGCTTTTTCCTTTCTCCGGAAAAGACATACTCTCGCAAGATCGCTGAGGTAATAATCACCTTTCAGCTCGAACATCGCTTCACCAAGCAGCAGATCTTCGCGATGTATGCCAACGAGATCAATCTTGGCCAGCGAGGCTCCTTTGCCATTAACGGCTTTGGCGAGGCGGCCCAGGCATACTTTGGCAAGAATCTGGGTCAGTTGGACCTGGCGGAATGCGCTCTACTGGCCGGCATGATCCAGCGGCCCAACTACTTTTCCCCCTATCGCCATCCAGTACGTTCCATGGATCGGCGCAATCTGGTCCTTGACTCCATGGTTGAGACCGGGGCCATCACGCGGAATCAAGCGGCTCGTGCCAAGGCCGAACCCATTCACCTCGCCCCTCCGGACATCGATGCCTCTGAGGCGCCGTACTTCGTCGATCTGGTCCACGACCAGATCGTGCAGCGCCTCGGAGAATCGGCCACAGCCCATTCGGCCCTGCACATCTACACCTCATTGGACCCTGATCTGCAGCGCGCCGCCGCCGCCGCAGTTTCCGCCGGGATGCAAAACGTAGATGAGCTCGTGCGCCGGCGTTACTTCCTTCACCACCATACACGCGGGCAGCGGTTCACCAAGGACTACGTCCCCGACGGCCCCATCACCTATCCTCAGGTCGCCTTGGTGGCGCTGAATCCGCACACCGGGCAGGTGCTGGCGCTGGTGGGCGGCCACCATTACGCCACCTCCCAACTGGATCATGCTCTGGCTGAGCGCCCCACCGGATCAACCTTCAAGCCCTTCGTTTATGCCGCCGCTTACAATACCTCGCTGGACGGCTCCAGCCTTGGGTCCGGCGGAGTCTTTACGGCTTTAACCCGGCTCAACGATGACCCTCAGAACTTCGGCACCGACAGTCATCCTTACATGCCCGGCAACTTCGTCAAAGGAGAGTTTCCCGGGATGGTCACGGCCGCTGACGCCCTCGCGCACTCCCTGAATATCGCCACCATCGCTCTGGCCCAGACCGTCGGATATGAAAATGTAGCCGCACTGGCGCGTTCGGCCGGCATCGTCAATGCGCGTGGAACTCCCTCGGTTGCCATTGGCACCTACGACGCCACTCCCCTGGAGATGGCTGGGGCCTATACGGTCTTCGCCAACAACGGCGTTCATCTCAAGCCCTGGGTTGTCGCCAGCGTCCGCAATCCGGATGGAGACATCGTCGCCGACTTTGCGCCCGAGGCCAAACAGATTCTTGACCCCCGCACCGCTTTCCTCACCCAGTCTCTGCTGCAAGGGGTGGTCGACTACGGCACGGGCGCAACCGTCCGGGCCCATGGCTTCACGGCTCCCGCCGCAGGCAAAACCGGCACCGAACACGATTCCTGGTTTATCGGCTACTCTTCCAACCTTCTTTGCGTGGTCTGGGTGGGCAATGACGATTACACCGATCTCAAAATTCAAGGCGCAGACGCCGCCGCGCCCATCTGGGCCGAGTTTATGACCCGCGCCATCAAGATCCCTCAGTACTCGGATATGAAGGCTCTCGGCCCCATGCCCAATGGGGTTGAGATGGTCACCATCAACCGCCCCACGGATCTGATCGCCGACGACTCCTGTCCGGACAATGACTTTGCCGTCGCCTTTCTGGTGGGCACAGCCCCTGAAAACACCTGTTCGCACCTGGGAGACAACCCTCAATCGCTCGCCAGCCGCATCTTCAACTTCTTCACCGGACGATCCAACCCATCCAGCAACACTCCGGCAACGTCGCAGCCTGCAGATGCACCCAAGCACCGCAGTCTGCTGCAGAGGATCTTCGGCACAGGCAAAGACAAAACCTCACCCCAACCCCCGCCAACATATGAGCCCCAGCCGGCATCTCAATCCCCACAGCCTCCTCAGTAGGCATCGTTCTGCGAACTGCGGAGGTCTGACGGCTCACCGCCCCGTGGCCAAAGCCGCGGAGTTCGCAGGAGGAATGCCCGCGCCCACGCCATCTCCGCTGCCCGGCTCTTCCTTGCCAGCACCGAGCCAGAATCGCAATAGAAAATAGCCGACCGTCCAAAGGCCGAATTCGACTGTCACCTGTATCGTCCATGTCCACCGGATCGCCTGATAGATGGAGAACCAAACGGCGATCAGATGCAGGCAGAAAAACCCTGTCCCCGCCAGAGCGCGCTTGCTGAGCAAGACACTCCGCGACACAGGCCGAAACTGGAGCGGCAAGGCGACCAAATACATTGGCCAGGCATATCCCACCAATCGACTGATCCATGTTCCCAGCACAGGCGCCAGCGCCAGAGAAGCAACTCCGTAGAATAACGTAAAACGGAGCAGCAAATTGGACTGCGCCACAGACTCACGAGTTTTCCTGCGCTGCCACCACAGGAAGGCCATCAGCAGGGGCAACAGTCCAAACTCATTCAACATGGTTGACGTAATCTTCATCCAGCCCAGGGAGGAGAAACCGCAGATACCAATCGCCTGCACGGGACCAAACTGAACCGGCAGCTTCCAGATCGGCACAGAGCAAAAACTCTGATTGACATTGCTCCATGGAACCAGTCCGAGAACGTTATTGGAGAAGTTCCAAGGCACTTTGGCGAGCATATAGATGGTTTCCGGGAGATGTTCCAGGTTGGGCTGAGCATGCAACGCCAGATGCTTCACCACTATCGCTCCGGCCAGCGCCGATATCGCGGCAACCCACCTATCTCTCCATCTCAGCCATTGCCAACCGGCCGCCAGCAAGCAGACCAGCGTGAGCGAGGTGGACTCTCGCGAGAGCATCAGAGGAAACATCATCAACGACGCAGCCAGCATCTTCTCGTTCTTGAGTAAGAGCAGCAGCAACGCCAGCAGAGCTGAATACCAAAGATCAGGCAGCACCATCTCCTTCATCAGCATGGGCCAAAATGGAAGAAAAGCGATGGCGGCCAGCAGCCAGCCTGGGGCTGAGGAGCGCAGCAAAACGCTATAAATCACCATCAGCAAGGTCACCAGCGAAAGCATCCCTTCCAGCACAAAGCCTTCTTCGACAGAAGCGTGCAACAGATGCCCGAGCACGGCTGCAAAGATCGCCCCCAGTTGACGCAGTGCAAAGGGTTGCATCACCTGGCTGTAATCCCCCCTGGCGATACCCAGGTAAAAGCGCGCGTCTGCGGTCACAAAGACCGACTCCCGAGCGGCGATCGCATGCATCGCCGCGAACAGACAAAATAACATCGACAACAGCCCGGCGGCCAGACGCAGCGGCATCGGAATTCGTCGGATAGGTGTTTGGAAGGCGCGCGCGATGGCAATGAGCATATCGACGATGAAGAACGGCAGAATCGAAATCCGGCTTTGTATTCTTTTGATTGTACGGTCCTCGGAATCTCGACCCGTCTGCGGAGAGAGCGAGCCTGATTCCCAGGCCCGTCTCCTTTTTACGCTTGCTGAAGGAAGAGTCGGAGTCGGATTTGCCTGGCGCCGCTGCTCCATCCTGACAACCCCGATATCCAGGAGTTCCTTTCCCAGAGGCGGCCATCTCCATCGCCCCCGCGCGCCTTTATCTGGATCTGTGGGTGGCATCGGCTTTCGTCCTCAGTGGCTGCCGGTTCAAAAAGTTTTGCATCGCAGCTCCGGATCGCAGCTTGCGGCGGACCGCGAAAGCAATTACGCTAAACGATTTACGGAGAGAGATTCCGAGGAGAGAACGTGTTAGGCGAAGCAGATCGCAGCAAGCTCAGAAATCTGGCGGCAAAGGCGGCCGAGCATGCCTACGCCCCTTATAGCCGGTTTCGAGTAGGGGCAGCGCTGCTGCTCGAGGATGGCACCGTCATTACCGGTTGCAACGTGGAAAACTGTTCCTACCGCCTCACCAGTTGCGCGGAGCAGGTGGCAGTTGCCCGAGCGGTCGCCGAACTTGGACCTGGAATCCGGTTGAGAGCTGTCGCCGTCGCAAATTTAAACGGGGCAACCAGCATGCCTTGCGGAGCCTGCCGCCAAACCTTGGCTGAGTTTGGAGACGATGCAACCCTGATTTTGTATCCAGGAGTGGGCGGCGGGGCGATGGAGACAACCTTGGGCGAGTTGCTCCCCTCGGCCTTTCGCGCCGCGTATCTGGAGGAGAACACGAAGATCTTTCCTCCCGAGACGGACGTTGACCAGCTTCCTCCTTGGGGTCCGGCGGATTCCGACGCGACGAAGAAGCGTTAGACCCCCTTACCCCGGCCCGGATCTCTCGGAGCGCGCCGGAAGCGGCATTTGCTGAGCGACACAGCTCCAAGCCATCAGGATGACCTTGCCATGCATGCCATCGATCTGTTGATGAAGAAGCGGAACGGCGCAGAGCTGTCCACGGCAGAGATTGAATTTTTTGTGCAGGCAGCCGTACGCCACGGAGAAGCAGCCGCGCAGGGACAGCAGGCAGCCGGACAAAGCGCAGGCTCTGAGCCTGCCTACCCCCCTGAAGCAGGAGACATCACGGACGCCCAGCTTGGAGCTTTCCTGATGGCGGTCTTCCAGCGCGGCCTTTCGCTGCGAGAGCTTTCGGACCTAACCCAGGCCATGCGCTTTTCTGGCGAGACCTTGGATGCCTCTCACCTGACGGCAGCAAAAACCGAAACCTTCACGCTGGACAAGCATTCCACGGGAGGAGTGGGAGACAAGAGCAGTCTTCTGATCGCCCCAATCTGGGCTGCCGCCGCAACGCTTCCAACGGTCAAGAAGGAGCACGGTACGCCGGACGGAGTTCCTTCATCTCTCTTTGTTCCCATGATCTCCGGACGCAACCTGGGTCATACCGGCGGAACCCTGGACAAGCTGGAGACCATCCCCGGCTTT
>JAJYZE010000350.1 GCA_021800195.1 Acidobacteriota bacterium | reverse complement strand
AGGTCTTTTGTCATGGAATCCACCATCAGTTCACTTGAATTTTCCTGCTTCAAACTCTTCTTTGTTGAACTATCTACTAGAACTAATTCCAACCACCAAACCAGTCGCTCTTTCACGCATAGCTCCACATCTGCGTCACGCCTTTTGCTGGATGCAAAACCACCGCAACAACTCCTTGGTTCCGGCCATGCCCCGGATCTTGGTCCAGGCCATGCAGATCCGCAACGTCAGCGCCATCACAAAGTCGCAGCGCCCGTCTCGGCGCTGCGGATCGAATCGAATCAGCAGCGAATAAGAAGGATCCATCGCAACCGGAACCCTCAGGCAACCGCACTCTCGTCCGCAGCCACAGTCCAGCTCCGATTCGAGATAGGCTCTCCCCAACTCCATCCTCAAACCTCAAACGGCGCCGACTTTCAGCCTCTGGACAAACATTCTATGGTTCTTCGAACGCAACCTTGACACCTTTCGCTGCGCTTACTCTACAATGCCTTCGACAGGCGTGTCGCAAGAAAAACGATATTCCATTTGAAAAACCGGCCGGTGCGCATTGCGTCCGGTGAGGTCTTCTCTTCCCGCTTTGCCTCAGAAAGGCCAACCACCCCGTGGGTAGCAACATCAGCAGACGATCCGTTCTCAAGTCGATGGCCCTTGGCGTCGTCGCCGCAGGCGTTCCCCCGGAAACACTGAGCCTTCATCCCGATGATCCGGACATGGCGTTCCAGCAGTTTGTCCATCCTCCAGACGACGCGCGCCCTTGGGTCTACTGGTACTTCATGGACGGCAATCTCACCCGCGAAGGCATGGAGGCCGATCTCGCCGCCATGAAGCGTGCCGGCATCGGTGGCGCCATCTATCTTGAGGTAGGCATCGGCATCCCGCCCGGCCCCGTGGAATTCATGAGCCCATCATGGCAGCAGCTTCTCGGCCATGCCTTTTCCGTGGCAGATCAACTCGGCCTGCAAATGGCGCTTGCGGCGGGGCCCGGCTGGTGCGGTGCAGGTGGTCCCTGGGTCAGGCCGGACCAATCCATGCAACACCTGGTGTTCAGCACAACGCATGTGCAGGGCCCGGCTGCATTCAACGCCCGCCTGCCACAACCGCGGCCGCGCACGCCGTTCTTCGGCGAACAGACGCTCTCGCCGGAGTTGCTCAAAATATACAAGGAGTTCTACCAGGACGAGTTTCTCCTCGCCTTCCCCACGCCGGCCGCCGGCGCATCCATTCGTGACATTGATGAGAAGGCGCTCTACACCCGTGGCTCTTACTCCTCCCAGATTCCCGGCCCCTACACAACCCGTCCTTGGGTGCGTCCTTTCCTGCCCAGCAAGGCTGACCTTCCCAACCTGCCCGCAGACCGTTGCATTGACTCCTCCAAAATCGTCAACCTCACCGGCAAGCTCCAGGCGGATGGCACATTGCCCTGGAATGTGCCGGCAGGGAACTGGACCATCCTTCGTTTTGGCCGCACGCTCACCGGCCAGACTACCCGGCCCGCGCCCAAACCCGGCCTCGGGCTGGAGACCGATAAGTTCAGCGCCGCAGCCTTGGACGCCCACTTCGACGCCTACATCGCCTCTCTGCTCCACAAAACCGGAGCCCCGCAGCACCCCGGGCGCGGCTTGGTGGCCCTGCACTTTGATAGCTGGGAGATGAGCTCTCAGAACTGGTCGCCCCGTTTTCGTCAGGAGTTCACCCGCCGCCGCGGTTACGATCCCGTATCTAGGCTCCCCACCTTCGCGGGTCTGGTGGTAGACAACCCACAACTTTCTGAGCGCTTTCTCTGGGATATCCGCCAGACCGCCAATGAGCTGGTTTGCGAAAACCAGGCCCAGCGCCTGCGCAGGCGTGGAAGGCAACACGGGCTCTTTCTCTCTCTCGAACCCTATGACCTCAACCCCGCCTCCGACCTCGGTCTCGGCGCCACTGCCGACATCCCCATGGCGGAGCACTGGTCCGAGTTCGGTCACGCACCCTCCACCGGATTCAGTCTTCTGGAGGCCGTCTCCGTGGGTCACACCCAGGGCCGCAAGATCATCGGCGCAGAGTCCTTCACCGCATCTCCCGCCGAGCGAGGTCTTCAGCACCCCGCCTCCGTCAAGGCGCAGGGCGACTGGGCCTTCTGCCAGGGCATCAACAAATTTGTCATTCACCGCTATCAGGCGCAGCCCTGGCTCAACCGCTTTCCCGGCATGACCATGGGTCCCGATGGCGGTTACGGCGTGCATTGGGAACGCACCCAGACCTGGTGGGACTTCTCGCTCGCCTACCACACCTACATCGCGCGCTGCTCGCAGATGCTGCGCCGCGGCCTCATCGTGGCAGACATCCTCTACCTCAACCCAGAGGGCGCTCCCAGCATATTCTTTCCTCCCCGCTCCGCCTTGGTCCCGGGTATCCTGGCAGATCGCCGCGGCTACAACTTCGATGCCTGCGCCGCAGAAACCCTGATTGCGCGGGCCTCGGTCAAAGCAGGCCGCATCGTCTTTCCAGACGGAGCCTCCTACCGGCTCCTGGTCCTGCCGCGGTTCCGCACCATCACCCCACGCACTCTCGCCAAGCTGGTGCAGCTCGTGGAGTCCGGCGCCACTCTCGTTGGGGCCCCGCCCCAAGCCTCACCCAGCCTCTCCAACTACCCTGCTTGCGACCATCAAGTCCGCGCATTCGCAGAAAAACTCTGGCCCTCGGGCCAACCCCTGCCGGAGCGCCGCGTCGGCCAAGGCCGCGTCCTCTACGATTCGCAAGCACCCAACCCACAGCCCGCCCAACCGGAGCCCGCCAATCCCCTCGCCACGGCCCAATGGATCTCCTCCGCGCCCAATCACGCAGCATCCGCCGTCAACGCCGGAACGCTCTTCTTCCAGCGGAGCTTCACCATCGAAGACCCGCAAAGCGTTCAAACCGCCTCGCTCACCATCACTGCGGCCAACTCCTATCACCTGTATGTCAACGGCAAATACATCCATCGATCCTGGACTCCAGCCAGAGCCGGCCGCGTAGACATCAGCGCCCTGCTCCGCCCCGGATCCAATCAATTCTTGGTGCGCGTCCAGAACAGCACGGAACATCCCAGCGCATCCACCCCGCACAACAACCGAACCACACCGCCGGCCGAGCGCTGCGCCCTCATCGCCTCTCTGGCCCTTGGTCTTCGTGATCACACTCAACTCCTCATCAACACCGATCGTCGCTGGACCTGCTCCACCACCGAACTCGGCCCCCAGGCGCCCGCCGCGGAACTCGGCCCTTACAATATGCCGCCCTGGAACCTCAATGACACCAACATCGAGCAGCAAGACATCTACCCTTCTTACGCGGTCACAGCAGAGATCCTCCAACGCA
>JAJYZE010000349.1 GCA_021800195.1 Acidobacteriota bacterium | reverse complement strand
CGGCACAGGCTGGCCAGACAGATCCTCCGCCGCAGGCGACGCCGGCTCTCATCACTTTACCCCCGGAATCGCAGAATCCTAATTCTTTCTCCCAACCGCATTATCCGCCGACTGCTTACCGTTTGCGTCTTAGCGGTACCGTCGCAGTATGGGCGACCATCGGCAAAGACGGAACGGTTAGTCATCTGGAAGTGATCGCCTGTCCAACGATATTCCAGCAGGCCGCCCTGGACTATGTGAAGACCTTGCGATTCAAACCCGTTCTTCTCAGAGGGATTCCGGTGGAGGCCAATATTACTACCCTGATCAATTTTATGTCTATGCCCGGTTGACAATAGCGGAACTTCGCTGGGCCCCGCTGGCTTGAAGCTAGGCGGTTTGGAGCCATCCGCGCTGGGCGTCAGCCAGGAGCGGCGTTGGCTTTTTAATGCGCTCTCGAAAGAATCCGATCTGGTCGCCCCCGTGCAAAGGCGACCGTCGATCTTTCTGACGTAACAGTACCCCTACAGTAGCGGCCCGCTACTGTAGCGAACGCATCTTCCGATAGCGGACCGTCCCCGGTTCATCACCCTCGCCCACGCAGCCCATTCCGCAACGCTCCATCACCTTGATCGACTCCGGCACCTGCAGATAGGCTTGCGCGCTGACAGAATGGACGCATTGCTGTGTGAGGAGCCAGGCCACAAAGGTTCGCGCAGCCGCCGTCGCATAACCTCGACGCTGAAATGCGGGCAGCGTGGAATAGCCGATCTCCACATCGCCATGCGCCCGGGGAAAGCCTCCAATTGCACCTGCCAGCGTGCGCGGCCGACCCAGACCGCCTGTCAGCAGAACGTAGCGGTGCCAACCGAAGCTCGCCGGCAACTCGTCGTACTGCTTTTGAATCATCTTGTGCAAATACGGCTCCCACTCCACCGGAGGCCACTCGTCGGTCAGCCGGGCACGCAGCAGGCTTCCCAATCTGGCCGCATCGGCCTCTTGCTCGGCCAGCAGCATCTCGGGGGTGATCGCCACCAGACGCAGTTGGCCGGCCTTCAGTTCGGCCGTGCGCCGTGGCCGGGACTTAAGGCCAAGAACGGCTCCCCATTGCATGAAATCAATCAAACAGTGTCCTCCACTTGCCTTGTCCGGCTCTCCGCCAGTCCTTGATCTCGATGCTGCTTCTCCGCCAACTGCTCCAGTTGCCGCCGCCAGTCCAGATCTTCCACAAAGCCAGGCGAACTGCGCCACTCATCCTGCACCTTCACAAATAGTTCCAGGAACACCCTGGTTCCCAGCAGACTCTCGATCTCCTTGCGCGCCAGAGTCCCAATCCGCTTGAGCATGGCTCCCTGCTTCCCGATCAGGATCGCCTTCTGGCCGGCACGCTCGCAGTAGATCGCCGCCGTCATCCGGGTGATAGGGAGCTTCCCGTCGCGTCCCCGGCGCAGCGAAGCCGGCTCCTCATAGCGTTCCATCACGACGGCGGTGGCGTAGGGAACCTCTTCGCCTGTCAATAGCAGAATCTTCTCACGAATCACCTCGGCTGCCAGAAATCTTTCCGGCTGATCCGTTAACTGGCTCTTTGGAAAGTATCGCTGTCCTTCGGGCAGATGTTGCACTACCGTATCCAGCAGAAGTTCCAAACCCTCCCGCTTCTTGGCGGAGATCGGAATCACCTCGGCAAACTCGTGCTGTGAACTCCAGTACTCGATCAGCGGCAGAAGCGCTCGCTTGGGCAACGCGTCAATCTTGTTGAGCACCAGAATCACCGGGCAGTCCACTTGCTTGACTAAGTTAAGGGCAAGATCATCTTCGGCCTTTGATAGCGCTCTCCGCCGTTGTCCCTGAGATGGAGATTGGCGCTCCTGCGTCTGAGAAGTGGTCTGGACCAGATCGGCGCTCGTCAAGTGCATGGGATGGGGCTTTTCAGCTTGAGGACCGGTCAGTCGATGCGTGGCGTCTACCAGAAAGATCACCGCATCGCGCGACTCCAACGCATCCTGCACCTCCTGCATCATGCGCCTATCCAACTGTGTTTCGGGCTTATGGACCCCCGGTGTATCCACCAGCACCACCTGCGCGGCGGGCCGGCCCGGATCGCCTTTGGCCTTCTTGCGCACCGGCAGATCCAATACCCCCTGGATGCGCGACCGCGTCGTTTGGGGCTTATGCGTCACGATCGCCAGCTTCTGCCCCAGCAAGGCATTCAACAGCGTAGACTTGCCTGCATTCGGGCGGCCAATAATCGAAACAAAGCCAGTACGAAGTCCCATCCTACTATGATGACACCGGATGTGAGTCTGTGCGCTTGCCAGCCGGGTGCGTCTTGCTGCTCCGGCGAGATACTCTCCCGCACAGAGGACCGGCGGGGAGGGGAACTACGCGCTGCCCAAAGCCCGTGAAGGCGGAGGAATGGAGCCCGGCGTCTATGCCCCTGTGCTTCCGGCCGGATACCGTCTGAGCCCCACCCGGACCCGCTCCACCTTGCGGTCCGTCGATGCCAGCACTTCGAGCCGCAATGGCCCTTCCTGGACCACCTCACCGGGAAGCGGAATATGACCGGCCATTTCGCTGGCCAACCCACCCACGGTGGTGGCTTCATGCCTCATCAGCAGTTGCGCCAGGGTCTGTTCTTCGTGATGTTCCTCCACATCGGCGAATGTCTCCTCGTCGTCCTCTAAGCGTTCTGTGAAAGCCGTGCTCGCAGCCAACCCCTCCAGCAGCTCACGCAGCCGTGCTACCTCAAAGTTCCCTGGAACGATCCAGGCCCCATCGGGCTCGGCAACCGGCATCTCTCCCTCGGTATCCGTGTCATGCTCGTCTTCAATCTCTCCCACGATGGCTTCAATCAGGTCTTCGATGGTGACCAGGCCGGCGACACCGCCATACTCATCGATCACGATGCCCATGTGCTGCTTCTGCTGTTGCATCTCGCGGAGCAGTTCATTCACCTTCTTGGTCTCCGGAATGAACAAAGCGGGGCGCTGGAGCTCCGCCACGGTCATGCGGGCGGCGTCTGCATCCTGGACGGCCAGCAGATCGCGGGCGAAGGCAACACCGGTAATGCGATCCAGCGAGTCCCCAAAGACTGGCACGCGCGAGAAGTTATGGGCATTCACCTCCGCGGTGAACTGTTCCAGCGAAGTCATTCCGGAAACGGCAAACATCTCCGGCCGCGGGGTCATCACCTCACGCACCACCTTATCGCCAAACTCGACCACGCTGCGCACCAGTTCGCGGTCTTCTTCGTCCAGTACACCCTCCTCTTCACCTGCTTCGAGCAGAGCATCCATGGCCTCGCCGGGGTTCTCCGCGTGTTCCATCTCTGCTTCCGCCAGGCCGGCGATGGAGAGCAGCAGACCGATGACCAGGGTCA
>JAJYZE010000348.1 GCA_021800195.1 Acidobacteriota bacterium | reverse complement strand
GAGAAGCCGCAAAGCGGAAACCGCTGTTGTGCTCGGACGGGTCGTCCATGAACCTTATCGCTCGTCCTCGCTTGGAGGAGACGGGTGATTCCGATGGACGCAAATTGGGAATAGCATTTTTAGTGTTGATGGGTAGACCGGAGAGGGCTTACAGTCGCGTTTTCATTGGAGAAAACGCCCATGGAGGTCGAGGCGTCGCGTGAAACCTGCACTGAAAACTGCTTTAGCGGATGACCTGGATGAGGCTGCTGGTTGATCCGCTCCAGGCCGGAGAGCCGCTGTGGCTGAGCTGTCCGGTAGCGTCATTCCAGTGCAGTCTGGTGATGTGGAAGCTACCCTTTTCATATGAGTAGGTCTTTCCGTCGTCGTTGAAGAGAGTGAAGTCAGCGTCTGCGCCTGGAAATATCTGCAACGCATTGATCTTCTGCGGTTGAGAGGTGCTGAGAATCCGACTTCCCAGAGGAATGATGGATCCTGCCCGGACGAAGAGGGGGAGAACGTCAATCGGGGCAGAGACGGTGATCGTCTGACCGCCCTTGTAACGCTGCTTTGTCCAGTAGTTAAACCAGGCTGTTCCGGCCGGCAGATACACTTTGCGGCTTGTCGCTCCCTGTTCGGTGACAGGGGCAACCAGAAATGCCGGACCGAACATGTACTCATCGCGGATGTCAGCCACCTTCTGGTCGTGCGGAAAATCCATGAACAGGGCCCTCATATACGGTGCGTCCGTCTGGTAGCTCTGATATGCGACGGAGTAGATATACGGCAAAAGCTGATAGCGCAGGCGAAGATATTTCTCAAGTATTGGCTCGGCCTGTTTCCCATAGGCCCAAACTTCGTTATGACTTCGAGCTCCATGAGCCCGCATGACCGGTTGGAAGACTCCCCACTCAAACCAGCGTACAAAAAGCTCTGGATAATCCGAATAGCTCTTGACCGTGGCTTCCGCGCCCGCAGGACTTACCAAAGGCGTATGTTCGGGCTGGTAATCCGCGGGAAGATGGGGTGGGCGGAAACCCGCAATATCGGTGTCCCAGTAAGGGAAGCCAGAGGCCGTAAAGTCCAGTCCAGCCGGAATTGAGCGCTTGAGCATGTCCCAGGTGGCCGTGATGTCGCTCGACCAGAAGACGGCACCGTTGGCTTGCGCGCCCAGATACGCTGCTCGGGCCAGGAGAAAAACGCGGCGCTGGTCGCCAAAGTCCCGCCGGAAGCCGTCATAAACGGAAGCAGTATGGAACAGGGGGTAGATGTTGTAGTCCTTGCGCCCCGATCCGACGTAAAAGAAATCATGGAGGGGATCGATATCGGGTTCAGTTTCGTCGAGCCAGATATAGCTGAAGCCGTCCTTCTTCACGTACTCATCACGAATCTTTTCCCACCACCATCTGGCAGCGGCGGGATTTGTGGTGTCGATGTTGGGACCAATGGAGTCGGGAACGCCATCGGAGTCGGGTTTGCCATCGGCTTTGCGAATAAACCAGCCATTTTGTTCCAGCATCTTGTAGTACTTGGAGTCGGTGGCGAAGTGTGGCCAGACACTGATCAGCGTGGAGATGCCCATCGAGTGGAGCTGCTTGTTCATGGCTGCCGGATCAGGCCATCGGCTGGGAACCAAGTCAAAGTTGCCATACGCCGTCATGTTGAAGAAGTCTACGACCAGGATATCGAGCGGCAGATTGCGCTCCCGGTATCCCTTGGCGACGCTCAGCAGCTCATTTTGGCTGGCGTAGATCATCTTGCTCTGGATGAAGCCGTATGCAGGCTTCGGCAACATGTGTGCGGGGCCGGTGAGTTGGCGGTATCCTGCGTAAACCTCATCCGTGTTATCGCCGGCGATGACGAAGAAGGAGACTCGGTCTCCCACGTCAGAGGACCACACATTCTTAAGGTTGAATCCGAGATCGATGGTGGTCTTCGATGGGTTGTCCCAGATCAGGCCGTAGCCGCGGCTGGAAACCAGGAAGGGAACACAGACGCTCTCTCCACCCACTGCGTCATAGTTTTGCCAACAACGGATGCGATGGTCTCGGAGATCCAAAAAGCCTTGCTGGTGCTGTCCAAGACCGTAATAGTGCTCGTCGGCCGGAGAGTCAAAGACGGCTGATACCTGGAATTCCGCGTCCGCCTTCGCGATGCTTGAGGATCCCTCGCCGGATTTTTCCCCTTGGTTTGGAGTCATGTTCCAGCGCCGCAGAGAGAGCAGCGGTTTCCCGGATGCAGTTGCAATCGAGATGAGGTCGTTGAAGGGCCCGGTGACTGGGACTGGACCGTTGATATGGTGCGCAGTGGCGGCGAAGGCCGCCCTGGTCGCCTTGCTCAGCGGCAGGATGAGCGGCGGCTGATCTCCCGGGCCAATGCGGATAGCCATTTTGCCCGACCGAATCACCTCAGATCCATCCGCGGCCTGCTGGCTGGACCACCCCTTCATCGATGGAGCACCCGAGATCCCATATCCAGGCTGAGCAAGAGCAGCGGATCTTTCTGTGCTCAAGGTGATGCGAACGATGTTGGGAGCATAGGGCTCAATGGCCACGGTACGTCCGTTTCGCGATAGCACGATTGGCGTATCGGCGGCCCACGCGGGCCGGCAACTCATCAGGATCGTTCCTAGCGCCAGGGCGACTCCGGCCGCACCAACAGAGCGCCACATCGTCCCTCTCCTGCATTCCGCCGACGCTGTCCCGGGAATCTCTACGTTCAAGCCGTGCCTTGATTTCATCTGTCACCTCTGAATCCAAGAAGGATCGAAGAAACTTGCGTGCCGGGAGCGCTCCTTCCGCGCTCGGGGATGGAAGAGCGCAGGTTCCAAGGCGTCCTTCCTCCGCTGAATTCATCTGCCTTGCCCCCGGCGGTGGATCCCTGGATCCGTGCTGAAATACAGTGTAATTCCAGCTCGCCCAAGGATCTCAACTTGCCGGGAAGGGTTGCACTCCTTCCGTGCAGACCCCTCAATTCTCTAATTTTTACCACAGCGTTATCTTCTCGAGTCGTTGTGGTTTCTCTGCTGCCTGCTTGATTTCGTGCCTCGTTTTGCGGATGAAGTGAGGCTCCCGGGAGAGATTCCAGCAATGCCCGCAGCAGAGGCGCAACGATGGAACATAGACAGGGTTACGATCTCCAGCGATAGGTTGGAACTGCGTCCAGCTCGCTGGAAGTTGCTGCGCGCATGGTCGCAAAGAAGCAGGCTGATTTGACTGCCGATGGCCCCGCCCGGCCGGGCCGTCATTCATGGGCGGGGCGAACCGATGAGTGCTTTTGATTCGGGGCGAGCTCCTGTCTGGTAACGATGGGCACGTAGCCGATCTCCAGTCCTTTGGGAGGGGTGACGATGAGGGCCGAGTCAAGCGTCGCCAGCGATCCATGGCTAGGGGGCGCGATGT
>JAJYZE010000034.1 GCA_021800195.1 Acidobacteriota bacterium | reverse complement strand
CAAAGGCTGGCATGCTCTCCCAGCGATAGATTCCATGGCTACTGTGGATGTGATCATTCCGGCGTTCAATGCGGCCCGCTATCTTCCGGCCGCCTTGGAAAGCGTGGCCTCGCAATCGTTCTCCGACTGGCGAATTGTGCTGGTGGACGACGGAAGTACCGATAACACCTCGGAGATTGTCGCCCCATTCATGGATCGGCTTGGGACAAAGCTTCGCTACATCCGTCAAGACAACCGAGGGCTCCCGGCGGCAAGAAACGCCGCCATCCGGGCCTCAGACTCGGAATTTTTGGCCCTCCTGGACGCGGACGACGTATGGCTTCCGTGCAGACTTTCCGAGTCAGTGCGTATCCTCCGGGAACGGCCCGATGCCGGCCTCGCCTATGGCCTGGTCACCCACATCGATGCCGATGGCATTCCACAAAGCACATTTCTAGGCAATCGCCATCATGCTGAGGGGCGGATTGCGGCGCAGATTTATATGCGGAAGGTGGATCTTCCCTGCCCCACCATCACCTTCCGCCGGCGATGCACTGAGGAGATTGGCGCCTTTGATGAGAGCATGCGCGCTACCGAGGATCGCGATCTTTGGCTGCGGATCGCTCTAAGCCATGAGGTGGCATTTATCCCCCAGGTGATTGCGTACTATCGCTGGTCTGCAGGCTCCATGTCCAGAGATACGCAGCGGATGATGGATGCGCAAAAGCGATTTGTCCGCAAACACTATGGCGCCCCGGGCTGTGGCCTCATTCCTCGTCAGGTGGCGTACGCTCGCATCTATAAGCAGCGCGCCGATGCCCTCAAGGCGCAGGGGAAAACCGGAGCCGCTCTCTTGAGCGCCGCACGAGCTGTAGCGACCTACCCCCTGGACCTCGATAACCTCCGCACAGCCGCCTCTCTCCTGGCAAGCTGGATTCGCGCCAGCAACAACCATTCTTGACCCGGCAGGCAAGCCCTGCGCCCCGCGTAAGTCACGCACAGGGTCGTGCCTGCGTCGATCCGAACCGTGGGCGGCTTGGTTGCGGGTGTTGCTCGCGGCGCTGGAGGCTCGCGATTCACGCGAGGCTCGACATGAGAGCCATCGCCGGCTCACAACTGGGCCAGACATCGCCAGGATCTTCTCCGCACGCTGGTGAGGCCGGTGGCGAGGAGGCCAGGACAACTTCCATGGTTGAGTTCCATGGTTGAGTTCCATCGATCAGTTCCATGGACGAGTTCCATGGATGAGCCCCACACGAGCCCCACCGATGAGCCCCACCGTGACCCGCCAGGGCTCTTCTAGCGCACCGTGGACAACCCAACCGCCCGCGGCCGGCGCGCGATGCGCTCCGGGCAGGAAAGCGTATATTTTCAGAGGGATTGGAATCACAAGGGACGGATCCTCCAAGCCCTGTGAACAGCGATCATCATGCAAAGCGCACCCATGCCGATCACGTGGCTCTCCGGCCAGAGCCTGGAACCTGCGCAGGCCGCCCAAGCCTCTCTCCGCAAGATTCGCGTCGTGACCGCAGCTGCTGTCTTCGACGGTCACGATGCCGCCATCAACATCATGCGTCGCATCCTGGTGGCGCAGGGCGCTGAGGTGATTCACCTGGGGCACAACCGCTCCGTCGATGAGGTGGTGACCGCCGCTCTGGAAGAAGACGCCCAGGCGATTGCCGTCTCCAGCTACCAGGGCGGGCACATGGAGTTCTTCCAATACATGATGGACCTGCTCCGCGAGCGCGACGGAGCCTCGATTCGAGTCTTCGGAGGCGGAGGAGGAGTCATTCTTCCAGCCGAAATCGAGCAGTTGCATGCCTACGGCGTGACTCGCATCTTCAGCCCGGACGATGGCCAGAGGATGGGCCTAGCCGGAATGATCCGCGCGATGCTGGCTCTCTGCGCCACTGACCTGGCTGCGGACACTGCCGCGGATTGGTCCGCCTTGATGGAATCTCAGACCGCAAGGGAGATCCTGAGCGACCGCCGCAATCTGGCCAAGTGCATCACCGCCCTGGAAGAAGGCCAGATCGGCCCTGCGGCAAGAACCGCGCTCGCTCAGGCTGCCCGAAAAGCGACTGTGCCTGTCCTCGGCATCACCGGAACCGGCGGCTCGGGGAAGTCGTCGCTCACCGACGAGCTGATCCGGCGTCTCCGATTTGACCAGAGCGACGCCTTGCAGATCGCCGTCATCGCGATGGATCCCACGCGCCGCAAGACAGGAGGCGCGCTCCTCGGCGATCGCATCCGCATGAATGCCATCGCCCCATGGCAAGGCAGACGCAGCATCTTTATGCGATCCCTGGCCTCTCGCGCTGCTCGTTCAGGTGCACCCTCCACCTCCGGGCTCGCCTCCGATCTGCCCGATATCATCGCCGCCTGTAAGGTGGCCGGCTTTGACTTGATCCTGGTGGAGACCGCAGGCATCGGACAAGGTGATGCGGATATCGTGCCCCTGGTCGATCTGAGTCTCTATGTCATGACGCCGGAGTTTGGAGCACTCTCCCAGTTGGAGAAGATCGGCATGTTGGACTACGCCGACTTTGTTGCCATCAACAAGTTCGATCGCCGGGGCGCACAGGACGCTCTGCGGGCCGTGGCCAAACAGGTGCAGCGCAATCGGGAACATTGGAATCTGGCGCCGGAAGATATGCCCGTATATGGCACCCAGGCCGCACGCTTCAACGACGACGGAGTGACGGCGCTCTATCACGGATTGCTGCCCAGGCTCGCGGCACTCGGCCTGAAGCTGCGGCCGGGAAGACTCACGCCCGTTGCGGGAAAGCTCTCCACCAAAAGAGACTCCCTGCTCCCGGCTGGACGAGAACGTTACCTGGCTGAGATCGCCGCCGCCGTTCGCGGCTACCATGCGTTCACCCAGGAGCAGGTGCGACTGGCGCGGGAACGCCAGCAGTTGCAGGAATCCAAGCGCATGTTGGCTGCGCGCCCGGGAAGCGATCGCGATCCGGGTTGCGTTGCTGCTCAGCACGCCTTGGACCGCCTGATTGGCGAACACGACGCCGGACTTGCTCCTGAAGCGCGAAAGCTGCTTGCAGAATGGCCGCCACAGCGGACTCCTTCAAACGAAGATTCGGAATCTCTCCAGCCGTTGACCACGCCGTCCGGAACCCGCATTCCTCGGGTCGCGCTGCCGCACTTCGAGGACCATGGCGAGATCCTTCGCTGGAGGATGCTGGAAAACCTGCCCGGATCGTTTCCGTTCACCGCCGGCGTCTTCCCGTTCAAACGTGCCGACGAGGATCCCACCCGCATGTTCGCCGGAGAAGGCGATCCCTTCCGGACCAACCGCCGCTTCAAACTCTTGTCCGAGGGGATGACGGCCAAACGGCTCTCCACCGCCTTCGACTCCGTCACCCTCTATGGCGCTGACCCTGACCTGCGTCCGGACATCTACGGCAAAATCGGCAACGCCGGCGTTTCCGTGGCCACGCTGGATGACATGAAGGCCCTCTACGATGGCTTTGACCTCTGCGATCCCACCACTTCCGTCTCCATGACGATCAACGGACCGGCGCCGGCGATTCTTGCCATGTTTTTAAATACGGCTATCGATCAGCAGCTGGAAGCGCGACGCGATCAGGTAGGGCGTGCTCTCACCCCTGCCGAGATGGAAGAGATTCGCGCAAGTGTCCTGCAACGTCTGCGCGGCACCGTGCAGGCTGACATCCTCAAGGAAGATCAAGGCCAGAACACGTGTATCTTCTCCACGGAGTTCGCCTTGAAGCTGATGGGCGACGTCCAGGAGTACTTTATCCAGCACCGGGTGCGCAACTTCTACTCGGTATCCATCTCTGGCTATCACATTGCGGAAGCCGGGGCCAATCCCATCACTCAGTTGGCCTTCACTCTAGCCAACGGCTTTACCTATGTCGAAGCGTATCTGGCCCGGGGCATGCAGGTTGATGACTTTGCGCCCAACTTCTCCTTCTTCTTTTCCAGCGGAATGGATCCCGAGTACACCGTGCTGGGCCGGGTGGCTCGGCGCATCTGGGCGCTGGCCATGCGGCAGCGGTACGGCGCCGGCGAGCGCGCTCAGAAGCTGAAGTACCACGTGCAAACCTCTGGCCGCTCCCTACACGCGCAGGAGATCAGCTTCAACGACATTCGCACCACCCTGGAGGCGCTCATCGCCGTCTACGACAACTGCAACTCGCTGCACACCAACGCCTACGACGAAGCGATCACCACGCCCACCGCTGAATCCGTCCGCCACGCGCTGGCCATTCAGCTCATCATCAATCGCGAATGGGGTCTGGCGAAAAACGAGAATCCCAACCAGGGAAGCTTCATCCTGGAAGAACTGACCAACCTCGTGGAGGCAGCGGTCTTGGATGAGTTCGATCGCCTCTCCGAGCGCGGCGGAGTTCTGGGCGCCATGGAAACCGGATACCAGCGGAGCAGGATCCAGGACGAGTCGATGCTGTACGAGCAGAAGAAGCATGACGGCACGCTGCCCATCATCGGCGTGAACACCTTTCTGGGCGAGACATCCCGACCCCAGCCCGGCATGAATCCTGCTCGCTCCACCGAGCACGAGAAGCAATCGCAGTTAAGACGATTGGCCGCTTTTCAAGCCCGCCACACCTCTCAATCGCCGGCCATGCTCACCCGGCTGCAACAGACCGTGATCGCTGGAGAGAACACCTTCTGCGTCCTCATGGACGCGGTGCGAGTCTGCTCGCTGGGGCAGATCACCGATGCGCTTTATGCCGTTGGCGGCCAATACAGGCGCAACATGTGATCATCATGATTGCGCCGGATGTGCCGCTCCCAGACCCTTGACTCCCTCCAGTACCTCACCAGTTCCAGCCCTGATTCTTATTCATGTTCTGCAGGGCCGTGAGAACTTGCGTGGGCGATCCAATGAGAACATAAATATCCATATGAAGGCTCTCATCGATATTTGCGCCGGCATGGTTCGGCGCCAATAGACCGGTTACGCGTAACAGCGGTATTAACTGTGTGAATTGATTGACATAGGTAATTCCATTCGTCACGATATTCGGATTGTTCGCATTGATGTTTGTATTCCATCCGATATAAGAATGGTACCTCCGGTCCAGGCTGATGCTCGCGCCGCTATCTACGTTCGTTTCAGTCACCTGCTGCACATTCACCGGATCAGTCTGCGGGAAGTACATGGCAACAATCGGAGCATTTGAATCGCTCGGATCCTCCAGCGCGAGAACCGACTCACAGGGAGAAGTAGCCGGCACGGGGTATATCATGGAGTAGGTCGTGGTGCTCGATTGCAGATTCACAGACTGAGGAGCCGTCCAGCCGGTGCAGCTTGCATTCAGCGCCATAGAATCCGTATAGTTTGCATCCAATCGAACTCTCAGGCCCGTATCTACCTGCGCAATGACAAGATCTGTATTTGTGGGAGTCACAGACGTCAACGAGCTCGTGTTGGTAACGTCACTATAGGCTTTAACGTCATAAGTACTGCCTTCATAAGAGGTATCCAGCACACCTGTCGATGAGCCATTGTCAATATAAGTTGCCGACGGACCGAACTTGTAGATGGGGCTGTAATCAGAGCTATTCTGGGGCGATTCCCATAGGAGACCACCGGGGTCGCCTGGCGCTCCAGGGTCTTCAGCGTAGGTCATCGTCCAGTTGTATTCAAAGATGGAGGCGGCGTTATTGCCAAGTTCTCCTGCATCCTGGTAGTAACCTTGCATTTGAAATTCGCTCGATAACTGCTGCGTGGGAGAGATTTTCGCTGCCAGCTCCTGAGTCCAGATGCCATCTGTGTTCGAGTCGCTCGTACAGCTCGCTAAAGCATTGTTATCTGTTGGATAATAATAACTCAGTGGGAAAAAGCAGAAGCCAGGATTCAGGAAGAGACCCATATTATATGGCACAATGTTAATTCGGCCGCCGGCGCCCTCAGACGAGTTGGTAAGCGCCAGTGTTACAGGCGTTCCATCTCCGTCGTTTATACCGGCTTCTGTTGGATTATAAAGTCCACTGTGCAAAGAATCGCGGATATCTGCCTGGAACCCGCGCCCGTAGGCCACAGCGATGGTATTCCCGAAACTTCCGTATCCCGTATTCAAATAATTCACGTAGCCGCCACCGTTGCAGTCCACACCTAACGTGGCTCCGTTGCTGGTAATCGTCGCCTGATCGGCCGTGAAGTCACTGGTCTCGAATATGTTTTGTGGGTTCCAGCCAGTACACTCATTGCTGCTCGAAGGAGCTGTATAGGCCTGAGAGACAACACTGGAGGCGCTGCCACTCGAACTGATAGCCACCGCCTTCACCGTAGCTGCACCCAGAAGGCTGAAGCATGGCGTCGTAGAACTCGGCTCGCAACTGGCGCCATTTGTAGCCGAAGGATTGGATCCGTCTAGAGTATAGTAGACGGTTGTGCCGGTTGCAGAATCAGTAATATACACGGGGGTTGTCCCGGAGATCGTCGAGCCGGTCGGCGAGATCACAGGCGCACTTACTGCGTTTCCAGCCGTCACCGACACCGTAACCACCGCCGAGGTAGAAGCTGCATAGTTGCCCTGCGCGGCAAAGGTAGCCGTCAGGCTGTCGGTTCCCGCCGGCAGTGTTGCCAGAACAAGGGTCGCCATGCCGCCGGCATTGAGTGTCGCCGTACCCACTGATCCGCTTGCATCAGAGAAGGTCACCGTGCCCGTGGGCGTGCCGTCACTGCTGGTCACCGTCGCCGTCAAGGTCACGCTGGCCCCCTGAGCCACGCTGGTCGGTGATGCAGTTAGCGTTGTTGTCGTAGATGCCCCCGTGATCGTCTCGGTTACCGGAGCGGAGGTTGAAGCCGCGTAGTTGCCCTCCGCCGCAAAAGCCGCCGTGAGGCTGTCCGTCCCTGCCGGCAGTGTCTGTACAGTCAAAGTCGTCGATCCAGAACTGCTCAATGTCCCCGTCCCCAGCGACGTGCTTCCGTTGTAAAACGTCACTGAGCCGGACGACACCGCAGACGCCGGGCTACTGCCCGTATCCATTACCGTCGCCGTCAGCGCAACACTAGCCCCATACGCTGCCTTTGCCGGTGTGGCTGTTAGCGTTGTCTGGGTGGCTTGAGACGACGTCGGAGGCGATGATTGGCTGCTGTAGCTTGAGCCATTGCAGGCAGTCAAACTGAGACAAGCCAGGATGATCACACCTGGAAGCGCTACGTCCACGCAGGACCGCAAACAGCACCTCCTCTCACGATGCATAGATCCTTCCGTCGATAACCCATCTTTCATCATCATTTCCGCATTGCCTCCTGGAGTAAGCCTTTCTTCGAAAGCTACTTCTGTCGGATCGGTGCGACAAGGCCGGATGCCGCCAACTCGCTCTTCATCCTCTCAGCGGTCTTTTCTAAACCCGAAGCGTCAACTCCTTACAATCCATGGGCACCGAAATCGAACTCAGGATAAGGCTGCGCCGGCTCAAGCGGTACCCTCCGATTCAACACCCGACGTCTTTATCCCTTGCCGGCATATTCCTCACTTCGTACTGCCCGGTGGTACGTCTCTCAGAATTTTCAGAATGGCCGGTGGTTGCTTCGAAATCAAACTGGGGCCGCTCTTGATGGAGCTCACCACAACGGAGTAATCGATTGAATAGATCTCTCCCGGATAAGACGTCAGCCTGCCAGTTGAAACGTTTGTCTTCCCAAGCGGTCCCAGCCCAGGATAGGTTGAATTGGGAAAAGTTCCGTATGTCTCTGGATATCCCACTGGCGTTGTGTAAAAGATCCCGAAGTCATCTTTTGTATCAATGTTGGCAATCCAGCCCAGCGACTTCAGATGGCCCTGAGGCCACTTCTCTCCGTGGACCATCTTGACCGGCCACTCTTGACTCTTCAGAGGCTGAGCGGCGGCATTTGAGCGCTCGTAGGGCGACGTCAACGGAAAGAGGAACGCATCTGTTGAATCGGAGTATAACGTCGGCACCTCGGACTCTAGAAGATAGGTCGTCTTCTCATGATTGTAGAAAGTGAAATGGAACCTCGCTACTCCCTGAGAATCGATCTTTACGTCCTCAACATACACCCAGTTCGTGGGATTCCCTGTATCGTAGTCCAGCGGGTCGATGGTGGCATGAAACTCACTTGGTCCGGCAGTCCACTTCTCCACCTTACTGCCGACCTGAGGTATCGCCACGCCTCTGGGGTGCATATAATAAGCCTGCCTTCCAAGCGCGCCCGCTTGCGTGGGATTGATCATCAGGCTCCTCTTTCCGTCCATCATCAGATGCAGGAACTGATCCACCTGGAACTCACGCCCTACGTCATGAACATCCACAATGTTCAAGCCATTTGCAACCTGCGCATTACGGATCGCCACCACGACACCACCCCAGGCTATGTTGAAGGTGATCGACAGACCTCCATTCGAGATAGTCACATTTCGGTTTGCTGGAGGATGAGGGAAGATTGACTGCTGTGCATGGGCCACCATCTGGTGCAAGCCGCACAAGATGCCCGCCGCGAGCATACCTCTCATCCATCTCTTCAATGCTTGACCCTTCATAACGTGTACCTCAACTTCCCCGCACTCTCTGTGCGCTTTCCGTCCAGGTTCATTAGTCTTGAAACCTGGTCCTTGTGGAGTCTCTCTTCAGCCGCAGCCACTAAGACACTCTCTTTTGATCTTAATGGTTCAGCTTCCATCGTTGCTTCGCTCGCTGACGCCACGCTCCGTCACCACTTACCGCCAAATAACCTTGATAACAACACTCGAAGAAACTGCTCTCAGACGCAGCATGCCACAGCCGCTTTGCTCCTTCGCGCATCCAAGCGGCATCCGTCCCTTGCCACGCATCCCGGGGACGACGCAGTTCGTTCTCATCCCCTTTGCGCTTGCCCTCCATCTTCACTCAGTCGAATGCAGCTTCAAGCGCTCCACGTCGCTCACACTTGAGATTCGGAGAGCAACATCTTCACCCTCCACTATCGCGGCAATGCATCCTTGAATACCACTTGCAAAGCCATCCTCCAAATCGATACACGTTCCGAGAGCGGCATGCACTAGCCGCCTTATCTTCCATCACACAGTCGAATTAGGATAGCTTCACCTCCACAATCCGCCTCCCCAGAAGCCTAACGGGGCCCAGCAGCCCGGAAGGAGGCAATGGCGTGAAACCCTTTTCCCGCTGTGACCATACCCCAAACCCTTCGTGATAAATGTCTGCGGTGTTGCCGTAATGTGGAACTAACTCCGCCGGCACACCGGGTGGCTTCTGCATCTTTGAAACAACGTTGATGAGCGTATTCGTCACATGAACATCGAGGAGATTTGTTCCCTGCTGAACGAGCGCTGTAACGTTCAAATGATATGGCCTCCTCCACGCAATGCCTCCAGGCTTTCCATTGACAAACACCTCGGCGATATCACCCACCACGCCAAGATCCAAGGTCAGATCCATATCTTCTTCAGCGAAAGCATCTGGGAGCACAAAACTGATGTTGTATCTCCCCGTTCCTGAGAACCTTTCATACGCAGCGACCTCGGTCCACGATCTCAAGATCTGAGTCTCTGCAACGACTTTCTCAAAGTCATGGGCTTCCAGCGTCAGCTTCCACTTGCCCGCGATTGTGAAAGGCGGAGGAGGCGGCTTGACGATAACGTGACCCCTGATTGTGGAGGTTCCATCGATCGCATGGATACGCTCTTCCCCGCCTTTAGAGCTAAGCCCTGTCACTTCATCCCTCGTAAAGATTCGTATCTCATCGAGGTTGCATTCGCTCAGGCGGAGAGAAGGCTCACCAGGCTTGAAGAGATAAAAGCGAGACTCGTAGGGCATCAACTTCAGAGGGATGGTGGTGGTAACTGAATCAGTCTTATAAATGTAAACCGGGTTGATGCCTCCCGTCATCGGATCCCATGCCTGAGGCGTCTTCCCCTGAATCCGGAATGAGATGTCTGTGGCGACCGGCAGCGCAGAAAGATTGGTGATGAAGTACAGATCGTCTGGCCCGATCCTGCGATGGAGAAACGTGATCCCAGCGCTCGTCTTCCCTTTGCCAAGGCTGACATCTGGCAGGAGATGCGAAGAAAGCACCTGTATCAGCTCCTCTTCGTCTCTGGTCATCTCCATCGCAGGAGCGGGCGTCGCTCCGAACAGACATTGCTCAACGTCCTTCGAGCTGTACTGCGGTACCTTCGCGGCGGCAGTGGGATTGAAGGCTTCCTCCGCTGTCTCAAAGTCCGGAATCCGATACCCCGGAAGAGAATAGGCCTTACCACTCCCCAAAGGATCGTTTCCGCCGCTCTTCTTATTGAATAGCCTGTCTGATATTCGGAGCACCTCGGCATCGCGGCGTTTATAGTCTTCCAGCCCCACAGACTGGGATGGTCTCTCGCCCAGTGCCATCACCACACCGCCGGCCTCGACAAATCTCTCAATTGCCTGCATGGTTTTCAACGGCACCGCTTTGGTGTTCGGAAGGATCAGCAGCCGATACTTCAGATTTCGAATCCGAATCTCTCCGTCCTGCACGCGAGAGTGATTCTGAAGAAGATCGTCATTGACAAGATCGAAATCGTATCCATTGGCCACCAGCAGTTGGCCTAAATTTCCATACGGCATCGTGCGCCGTTTGTTGTTGAAAAGCACACGCTGCGTCCATACATTGGCTTGCGGCGTATACACGAGGACATCACCCGCAAACTGGCCCTGCCGCAGAAGAAAGCAGCATCGCGTCAAGTACGCGGTCAACTGGTTGTAATGCTTCCACCATGGATTCCAGTGGCTGATACGATTTGCCCACGGCATATCGCGAGAGGGCGCAACATGCATCTCCGGAGAATAGATATAACCATGGTTATAAAACTGGGTAACACCGTCTCGGAGAAACGCATCGGATGCGATCTTCATCTCTTCAAGGGTCGTCCGGTATCTTTCTGGATGGAGGAAGGTATAGGCCTCGGCGGATATGATCTCCCGACCGTAGAAATGGGCTCCCGACGCTACGGCCTTCCTCGGGTCTGTCACCACATCAAAGCTGGGCGTGGTCACCTCCATTTCGGGCCTCGGCGACGATCCAGCCCCTTCTATCAGCTCCTCCGTGAATCTGTAATAAGGCTGAATTCTCGCATCGACGTCATGCGATCTGCTCCATTCGATAAAAGGCTTGAAGAAGGCCTCCATGCCGATCCATCCAAGGAAGTCGTTGACGTCGTATCGAATCTTCGGCGTTATCTCGCCCATATCCCACCATATCGCAGGCAGGTAGCGCGTCAGGTCATAGCCTTTCCTGAGCTGAAATTCAGCCAGAGCATGGTTCGTCCAGTGAACGGTTCCGGGGATGACCATCACTTCAAAGCTGTCAGAGAATAGACTGTTTACCGTTTTCCCAAAGTCCTCTCCAAAGCTCTCAAAGAACGTTCCACCGAGAAAGTTGCAGTAATTGCTCACTGCGGCTCGGCTAAAGTGGTCCAATACCCACTGGCGCTTCGGCCAGTTCTGAGTTGTGGCGCATAACTCTCCTGTATATTTAAGGCGAAACACCATCAACTTCCAGTCGCCGCTCGGAACCGACCACTGCAAGTGGTTCCCCGTCACATGGGAGCTTAGATCGATCACCGAGAATGGGTCGATCCTTCGGTCAACCACGGCTCCGGCCAGTACGGCAACAATCTGGTTTTCATCTGGCGCATCAGAGAGAAACTGCGGGTTCAGTTCACCATTGCCACTGGGGGGCGCAACAAAGGCCGGCAGAGCCTCGTCATAAAGGGCTGGCCCGGTCACATCCGTCCAGCCATGGGTCAATACTTTGCTCCTCTGAGTTGGAGGAACCCAGTCGCCCCCAAACTTCCAACCGGGGCAGAAACTGATTGACACCTCCATGTCCCGGAGTTCGGCTTCTCGGATGGCAAACCGGATCATCTCCAGGTGCCCTTGGGAGAGGTAGTCGATGTTCCCCGACTCATACATCCGCCACGGGGTCATCAGTTCCACCCCTCCGATACCCTGAGAGCGCATCTGATCCAACTCCCACCTGATGCCATCCCGGGTAACGGCATTCCCCGGCCACCACCAGCGAGTGTGCGGACGGTACGTTCTGTTCGCACCCATCCAACCCTCCAGCAACTCCTCCTCTGTCGGGACTCTGGAGACTGTATCCTGCCCTGGCGCTTTTGGCGCCAGAAGCTTTGCCAGCCGGCCTGGCAAAGGCGCGGCTCCGTTGAAAGCCGCACTTGCGCCCAGCAGCTTCAGAAAGCCTCTGCGGGTTCGACTGAACATGCTCACATACGCTCCAAATCTCGTTGGGATCTTACGGGAACGTCAACAGTCTTTCGCCATCTTTCATCTACAACCCGCCACGCCAACAATCCTGGCCGAACGCTGGAGGCTGGCCTGTGCTCCTTCTTCAACAGATCCTCCCTGCGCTCCACACTGAGAATCCGGACAAGAACTTCCGTCCCGGAGGCAAGCACTTCTCCCTGATCGGAAGCGTCCCAGACTCCAGCGCGCGCGTCCGTTTCGAGCGGCGGCACGGTGTGGAGAGGATCTTCTTCATCGGGAGGCATAAAGCGTCTAGCTCGAACCATGCACTGCTACCCAATCTTCAGGGTCGGAAGGGTGCTTGGTGAGCCACTCTTCAACACCCGGCGCTAGGTTGGGATTTCGCTTCGCCCACTCCAGATATTCCGGCACGGTGTAAAACGTCTTGTAACTCCACAGCTCCGGGCCATCCTCGATGGGAAACGTCCAGTTCATCTCCCATGAATCGCCGATCTCCTGCATCCACTTCTGCAGCCTCGTATCAAGATCATCTTTCACGGAGGAATAGGCCGGGTCGGAGACCAGATTCCTCATCTCGTAAGGATCTTGCTTTAGATCGTAAAGCAGCCACGCACCCTTCTGCCATCGCGCATACATATATTGCTCTGTACGGATTCCGCGCCACCCTGCCTTGAGTTTGGAGTGTTCGTAAGGCCCAAATATTTGGAAATGCACGGCCTCCGGCCCACTCGATTTTGCCCCCGTCAGCACCTCGGACTGGTCTGTGCCCTGCATGCTGCCAGGAACCGGCAGGCCACACAGCCCAAGCAGAGTGGCCGCGTAATCCACCTGCGAGAACAAAGCATCCGACTCACGCCCGGCAGGAATACGCCTGGGGTAGCGAATGATACCTGGGACGCGAATCGATTCCTCCCACGGCTTGCGCTTGAGAATCATCCCCTGGGAACCGAGCATGTCTCCGTGGTCGGATGTGAACATCACAATGGTATTGTCCTTCAACCCAAGCTCCTCGATTGCACGGAACAGAAGACCCAACTGGTCATCGATAGCAGTACAGCCGGCATAATAGCCTGCAATGTCCTTGCGCTCTCCATGCGGGACATCCTCTACCCAGTTTTCCCGCATCTTCAACTTCTCAGCATCGTACATTTTCATGTACTTTTCTGGCGCTACGTACGGATCGTGCGGAGCAGCATAGGACACGGTAAGGAAGAAAGGCTTGTCTTGCGATTCATAGAGAAATTCGATGGCCAGACGCGTCCACATCTCAGGCTCATACTCTTCCTTGACGATCGGAACATTGTCGTCTCGGAAGTACCAGTTGTAAAAATAGTTATGATTGCACTCATTGGCTGCCCAGTGCTGGAAGCCATGCCTCCGCCGGCCCGGAGGGACGAACCCGGGAAGACGAGGCCCTCCGTCCAGATGCCACTTGCCGATATAACCGGTGCTGTAGCCCGCCTTAGAAAACAGGTCTCCCAAGGTGATCTCTGACTCCCGCAGCCGAAGATCGTTGGCCACCATGCCCGTTTTGCTCACATAATTACCTGTAAGCATGCACGACCTTGCCGGGCAACACACCGGGGTGTTCGCAAAGGTGTGGCGCATCAGAACACCCTCAGAGGCCAGCTTGTCGAGGTTCGGTGTTCGTATGTCGGCGTTGCCCATGCAACCCAATGCTTGGGCTCGCCATTGATCCGCAATCACAAAGACTACGTTCGGTGGACTGGACGCCAGCTCAGCCAGCGAGCGCTTTGGCTGGACGGTAGCAGCCGCGATTGCGCCTCCAATCCCCTTCAATACGGTGCGTCTCTTCATTGCCTGTTTTTGCTCCCTTGATCTAGCCGGATGCGAGCACATCTGGCTGGCCAACCATCCGGACATCACGGCAAAGCCGGAGTAAACCTGCTTGACGTAGCCTGCCACTGAATTCTACCCAGACCTCCAGGCTGCCGCGACGCAGAATCAATAAGCCATACGAACCTTCTCCTTCGTTCGTAAACCTCGTCTTAATGCGCTTGCTCCTTGCACCTATGGTGCTCCAGTCAAGAAACCTGTCGCCTGCTTCTTCACCCAGTCCAGAGATCCTGGCGCTGATGAAATGTTCTCCTTGCGGGCTATGCCGCACGGCAGAGTCAACACGCCGGGGACAAGACCGACAGGCAACCGCTCTCTAGGAATCATGCAGCAGCAATGGCAGGATCGCCACCGTAAGGATTCGATCGGTTCGCCTTGCTGGAACAAGAACCTCGACGTTTAAAGGGTGATCGAGACTGAAATAAGAAAACCTCCCATTCCCCTTCGCTACGCTGGCTTCCTTCCCGGAGACGCGAGCGGTTGAGGGCAAGCTGCTGAGCGATGGCTGAGGAGCGGCCGAGGGTGGTCTGGCAGCTAAAAGATGTTGGGGGGGGGCGAGCTTTTGCTGTCTAAGAAGCTCATCCCCCCCGCCAGGTTAGAATCTGATATACGCCTCAAACTGCAGTTGACGAGGCGCATTGGCTTGTCCGGTGATGTGACCAAAAGCGGGACTGTTGATATTTGTGACTGGTGCGGACCAGATCGTACGGTTGAAGAGGTTGAATGCATCGGCTCTCAGGTCGAGCGATATGCGGTTGACAAGGGTAAACGTCTTATCCATCGCCACCTCTTCATTCTTGCCGCCATCGGAACGGATTCCGTAAGCTCCATCCCTTGGCGTTGTACCGTAGGTGAAGGGCGCTGCGTTCTGGAAGGCGTTTATGTTGATATACGGTACTGGATTTACCTTGGGTCCGCCTGTCGACGCATCCTTGCCATAAGGTCCATTGATGCGAGCTGGTCCCGTGAACGACGGATTGTAATCCGCGTAGCAGCTGCCAGCATCCGGCAGGACGCATACAGAGCCGAATGGGCCAAGGTAGGAACCGTTGTTGTAGCCCACGATGGCCGACAAGGTCCAATTGCCGGCGAGATTGTTGAGAAGGTGACTGTGGAAGGATAGCGCCTGCCCTTGCCCGATCGGAAGCTGATAGCTGGCAGAGCCACTGAAGACCTGGGTCGGGAGGTTCGCGATGGATCGATCCAGCCGTATGTCCCACGCGGTGCGATCGGTTCCACCGCGTGAACTCTCACCACCGTTATCATCAATCTCTCGGCTCCAGGTATAGTCAACCAGGAAGAAGACGTGGTGGCCCATCAAATGCTCAGCGAGCACCTGCATCGAGTTATATTGTCCGGTGGCATAATCGGCGACCTGATCATCGATGCCCGCATACTGCGGAAATGGCCTCAGCATCTGCGCAATCGATCCATCAAAGTTGGCATATTGAGGGCCAACTCCTGGCATAATTGCCTGCGCCGCTGCAATATTCGACGGAGTGGCGGGCAGGTTCAATAGTTCACCCAAGGCGAGATACTTTGGATTGAGCTGGTTTGAAAATGCCTGGTATCCACCGCTCAGAGCCAGACGACTCGTCTTGCTGCCCGCATAACTCAAAGAAAGGGCGGTGCTTGGTGTAATCTGCTGCTGCACAGTCAGATTCCAGTATTCCGTATAGGAAGGATATCCAGCGTGGCCTGGATCTGGGTAGACAATGCCGCCGCCAGTTGGACCCGTGGTGGTATTGAAACCTGTGTTGAGAGTTGGCTCAAGGAACGGAGCATGCGTATACGCTGGTATGCCGTTGTTCCAGTTGAAGGCCTCCACACC
>JAJYZE010000347.1 GCA_021800195.1 Acidobacteriota bacterium | reverse complement strand
CCAGGCGACCGTCGGCCGGCTCAAAGTGGACTCCGCCGAGTTGATGCTCAAGGGCCTGAACCAGAACATCAACATCATCAAGCACAATACGATGCTCACCAGTTCCAACGCGCTGGAGATCTTCAAGGACTATGACATCATCGCCGATGGCACGGACAACTTCCAGACTCGCTATCTGGTCAACGATGCCTGCGTGCTGAGCGGCAAGCCCAACGCCTACGGAAGCATCTTTCGCTTCGAGGGTCAGGCCTCCGTCTTCGCCACCGAGGACGGCCCCTGCTACCGCTGCCTCTATCCCGAACCCCCACCGCCCGGCCTGGTTCCCTCCTGCGCTGAAGGCGGTGTGCTGGGGATCCTGCCCGGCTTGGTGGGCGTCATCCAGGCTACGGAGGTCATCAAGCTGATTCTCGGCATCGGAGAGCCGCTCGTCGGACGCCTTCTGCTGGTGGATGCGCTGGGGATGCACTTCCGCACCATGAAGCTGCGCAAGGATCCCGATTGCCCGGTCTGCGGCACCCGACAGATCCGCAAACTGATCGACTACGACCAGTTCTGCGGCGTCCCCAGAGCCGCCGAGACTGGATCCCTGCCAACTAGTTCGCGTGACTCGGCAGCCGATCCGCCCCTGGTGGATGGCATACCCCAGATCTCCGTGGAGCAGCTGAAGGCCCGCATGGACGCAGGCGCCACACCCTTCATCCTGGATGTCCGCGAGCCCCATGAGTATGCCATCGTGAACCTTGGGGCGCCGCTGATCCCGATTGGAGAACTCGAGGACAACCTGCACCGCCTGACCTTCCCCAAGGCCACCGAGATTGTGGTCCACTGCAAGTCAGGAATCCGGTCTCAGCGCGCTGCCTTGATCTTGAAAGCGAACGGCTTCCCCAACGTCTCCAACCTGGCCGGCGGCATCGTGGACTGGGCTGATCGCATCGACAAGACTTTACCCAAGTACTGACCCCTCACCTTGGCCAAGCCAGATCCTCATGTCCAGCAAACGGCAGAGAGCGCTGTGCCGCTGACTCCGCGCGGAGGCTGTTTAAACCGTCTCCGGATCGTCCGCCACCAGCATTTGCAGGCACAACGGCGGTTGAACCATAAACGCCATCTGCGCCATCTCCGCTATGGCGCGCGTGACCGTAGAGCTGAGACACGGTTCCGTGGTGATCACGAACGGCAGGCGGGCCGCCGGGTGCCCCCGGTGCTGCAGCAACGAGTCAATATTCACCTGGTGCCGCGCCAGCACTGCCGCGATCGCCGCGACGATGCCCGGCTCGTCGGCAACTACAAAGCGCAGATAGTGCGGCGCCAGAACATCGCCCACCACCTTCATCCGGTGAGCCGGCAGGCGCACCTGGACACTGTTTTCGGCAATCGCGCGCACGTCGCTGAGCACCGCAACCGCGGTGGGATGGCCGCCCGCGCCATGCCCGCTGAAGACCACATCGCCGCCGAAAAGGCCGCTGGTCACCACCATGTTCCGCGTCCCTTGCGACCAGGCAAAGGGAGAGGACCTAGGCACCAGCATCGGCCCCACGCCGGCGCTCACCATGCCATCCACCAACTCTGCTCGGCTCACCTGGCGCAGCGTGCATCCCAACTCCTGAGCATAGGAGAAGTCAACCGCCGAGATGGTGGCAATGGTCTGGGCGGGAATCTCCTCCGGATCAATCTCCGCGTGGAGCGCCAGCCGGGCCAGAATGCAAAGCTTGGCCCGAGCATCGAAGCCGTCCACATCCGCCGATGGATCGGCCTCCGCATACCCGGCCGCCTGCGCCCGGCCGAGCGCCCCTTGATACTCCGCCCCGCTCTCCATGGAACTCAGGATGAAGTTGCACGTCCCATTGAGGATGCCGCTGATTCGGGTCAACCGGTCGCCGCTGAGCCCCTGGGCCACCCCAGGGATCACCGGCACACCTCCGGCAACCGCCGCTCCATAGAGCAGTTGAACGCCCTTTTCCGCAGCCAACGCGAACAGAGCCGCCCCACGATAGGCGATGAGTTGCTTGTTCGCCGTCACCACGTGCCGCCCCGCCAGAAGCGCGGCTTGCAGCCAGCGCTCGGCCGGGTCCAGGCCGCCCAGCAACTCCACCACAACGTCCACATCCGCAGCTTCCAGCACTTCCTCCACATGCTCGGTCCACACCGCCTCTGCGGGTACAAGCCGCGCCTTCTCATGGCTCCGCTTGCGCCCAACGCCACGGTTGAAGATGCGTGTGATTCGCACGCCGCTCCCGGGTTGCGCCGCGAGCACCTCCGCAAACGAACTTCCCACGGTTCCAAAGCCGAGCAGACCAACTCTCAATATCTTTCCCTCCCCAGGCGATCCCTTGCGTCTATCTTGCTAGTACAACACTTTCTCCGCCGCTGTGCTCCAAGGCAGCCCGTTGCCCGGCGTTGCTGGCTCGGGTAGCACCTGCTTTATGGCATTTTCGGCTTTGATGGGTTCTATAAAAGGGGATGTATCCCGAGGCAAGCTTGCAGTGGTGTTTTCATTCCACCCCAGCAGGCAAACCCGCTGGGGGCCCAGGGTTTCCGGGAAAACGCCCATCGAAGTCAAGTCGCCTTCTACTCCTGCGCCGAAATGCCTTCGCGTTGCCTTAATACTTCACCTTGCCCGGCGCTGCCTGCCAGGCCGCAAAGCTTGCCAGCGCCTCCTCGGCAAGCATCTGCGTCATGGGCAGGCTGCGCTCCCGGATCGGCCTTCGCATCTCCTCATACAGCCGGGAATCATCAAATCCAGCTCTGGCGGCATCCGCGGCCGTACTGCCATAGAAGACGGCCCGGCAATGCGCCCAGTAGATCGCGGCCAGGCACATCGGGCAGGGCTCGCAACTGGTGTAGAGATCGCAGCTCTCCAACACATAGGTGCCCAGCCGCTGGCAGGCGGAGCGAATCGCCGTGACCTCGGCGTGCGCGGTTGGATCGTTGCTCGCGGTCACCCGATTGACCCCCGTCGCAATCACCTCGCCGTCCCTCACCACCAGAGCCCCGAACGGGCCTCCCAGACCACCCGTCACATTCTTCGTCGCCAGCTCGATGGCCTGCCGCATGAATTCGGGTTGGTCTTCCAACCTCGCACCAGTCTGCACCTCCGCACTGCTCCGCATCCTTCCTCCAGCGAGTCGGCCGCAGCCCAGGCAGAAGCCCGGCCCCGCATGGCTGGCTCTACATTCCATCTCCTGCACTCTATTTTTGCCCAAATCAGCCTCATTCTGCATGCCGCCCGCCCGGTGCGGCCTGCTCTCCCCGGCGCGCTTGGCCCGTGCGTCTCCACGGCGGCAAGGTCAGACGTAGAATGATCTGCGATGAGTCAAGCTCCCTCAGCGCCTGCGTCCCTGGCCGCGCGCGCCGCCACCGTCATCGGCCGCTGCCGTGAGTTGGCCGGCATGACGGACGTGGCAGGCGAGACAAC
>JAJYZE010000033.1 GCA_021800195.1 Acidobacteriota bacterium | reverse complement strand
CGACATCTTCAGCGGCGATCTGGAGGCCGGCGACTACGCCAACCTGATCGCTCCCGCCCGCACGTTCGGCTTCAAGGAGGACGAAGCGATGCTGCGAGACATGGGTCTGATTCGCGGCGTCTCGGACGATTCCGCGATCATCGTGACCCGAACCACCGCGGCCCGTCCCGGGATGGCGCTCAACGGCCCGCTGCGCTTTCCGGACGAGTTTGTCCGCCACAAGGTGCTGGATCTGATCGGCGATCTGGCCCTGGCGGGCCGCCGCATCTGGGGACGCGTGGTGGCCGAGCGAGCCGGCCATGCCATGCATACCGCGCTGGTGCAAAGGCTGCTCCGCGACCGCTCCGCGTGGGAGCTGGCCCACCGCTACGAGAGCGAAGAGGAACTGCCGACGGAACTCTCCCCTCAGGCGGAGAGATCCTCGGCGGCGTAAGCGATGCCACCTCTCCCGGCTCGCCTCGATGGCACAAGCGGCCGGAGCCGTCGCAGACTCCTGTCTGTGCCTCCTGAAGAGCAGCTTGACGTTCTCTCTCTTCCTGTCCGGTCGAGAGAGCCGGGTCCGGAGCGCCGTCCATGATTGCCGCCATCGCCCTGGGTTCGAATCTTCCCTCACCTTTTGGACCGCCGCCGGTAAACCTCCGCGAAGCGCTGCGGTGCCTGGGCGAGATAGGCCGCGTCAGCGCCGTCTCCAGCTTCCACACCACGGACCCGGTGGGCTATGCGGATCAACCCCGGTTTCTCAACGCCGCGGCGCTGCTGGAGACACCGCTGGCGCCGGTCGATCTGCTCCAGGCCCTGCTGAAGATTGAAGCGGCGATGGGAAGGGACCGCTCGGCCGCCAGCCTGCTCCATCCCAAGGGACCGCGGGTCATCGATCTGGATCTGCTGCTGTGCTGGGGCGAGGACGGTAGGCCGGAGGTCCACGGCTCGGCCAAGCTCACTCTGCCCCACCCGGCGATGCACCAGCGGCGGTTCGTGCTGGCTCCGCTGGCGGAGATCGCCCCGGATATAGAACATCCCGTCCTGTGCCGCTCGATCGCCAGCCTGCTCGAGGTGCTGGTCGAGGCAGAGAGGCGAGGCGAGGCGCTGGAGAGGCGTGGCCGGGAAGGGGCTGGGGAGGGGCTGGAGGCTGGGGAGGGGCTGGAGGCGAGGGCAAGGACGGCGAGCCCGGCAAGGAAGACGGGCTGAGCCGGGCCTTGGGGCGCGCCCGGCCTGCAGGAGTGATCGGGATCGGATTGGGTAAACTCTTTCTGGAAGGGCTCCGCAGGAGGTTCCCATGCCCTATGCCGATGTACTGCTCAAGCCCAGCCAGGCCGCTATCGCCTTGGGCGTCAGCTACCCCACCCTGAAACAGTGGATTCTGAGCGGGAAGCTCAAGACGGTGAAGACCCCCGGCGGTCACCACCGCATCCCGGAGAGCGGCTTGCAGCCGCTGCTCAAGACCGGACCCAGCCCGGAGCGCCGGCGGTCCCGCGAACGCTTTCGTAACGTAAGCGGCCGCAATCAACTTGTGGGAGTCATCGATGAGGTGAAGATCAGCGGCCTGCTGGCGCAGGTGAAGCTGAAGATCGGCGACCAGCGCATCACCTCGATCATCACCGCGGACGCGGCGCGCGAGATGCAGCTCCGCAAGGGCCAGACGGCCGGAGCCTTGATCAAGTCCACCGAGGTAATGATCGTGCGGGTGTAGCGGGAGCCAGATGCGCCAGGGCGGCTTCGTGTGCAGGCTGCGTCAGGCTGCATGAGCGGCTGATCAGCCCTGACCCCAGCAGGGAGCGCCGCGCAGCCGGATCAGCGCAAGCTCACGAAGGTGTCGTGACCGTCCCCTGCGAGGTAGTCGACGGTTCTGCCGTCCATGGTGACCATGGCCCGGTCGTCAAGGGCGAGCAGTTTGGGCCAATGCGCGTCCAGAAGGCAGGCCACATAGGCGATGCAGTGCATCTCCGCGGGTGTGCCCACGCGGCTGCCATGCTGAATCAACTCCGCGAACATGGGCGGATGGTAGTTCTGCAGCAGCACGTCGCCGGTGTAGCTGATGAGCACCTGCGTCCCGGGCTGTTTGACCCCATCGCGCGTGACCGACGCCAAAGGATCCCGGACATAGATCCGTTGCCGGTGCCAAAGCACAAATGCCAAGGCTGCCAGAACCAGCAACACTCTCCAACCTCTCAACGTCACAACATCCTCCTCAGCCGCTCAAGCCGGCCTAACCTTTCTTCTCTTCGTGGTACTCCTGTTCGGAGTTGATCTCCCAGATGGCCTGCTTGTTGACATAGCCGGTGGCGATTCCGTCCACCACCGCCATGGCGGTGAGCATCGAGTGGTCCTGGTTGTTGTACTTGTGCATCCCGTTGCGGCCCACCAAAAACAGGTTCTCAAAGCGGTCGATCCACTGGCGCAGTTCGCTGAACCGGTCGTAAGTTCCAAAGTACGCCGGATAGGTCTTGGGCACGCGCACCACATGGGCGTCCAGCACCTGACCGGTGCTGAGGATGCCGATCTTTTCCAGCTCGCCGGCCGCAAATCGCTTCAATTCTTCATCCGGCATACTCCAGAGCGGATCGCTCTCATAGCAGAAGTACTCCAGTCCGATCCATACCTTGGTGGGATCGGAGATCATGTAGGGACTCCAGTTGTTGAAGATCTGGAGCCGACCGAGCAGGACGTCCGGCTCCTGGATGTAGATCCAGGTGTCCTTGATGAGGGTCTTGTCGGACTCGGTGACGTCCAGACGGTTGGCCAGCACGCCGACGGTGATGAAGTCGCGATACTGGAGCCCTTCGCTCACCTGCTGCACGTTGGCGGGAACCTCGGCTTGCAGGGCGCGCACCAGGTCGCGGATGGGCATGGTGGAGAGGAAGTAGTCGCCCGCAAACCGCCGCCGCTCTCCGGCGGCGTTGACGGCCTCAACCGCGGTGACGCGGGCTGCTTCGACCTCGACGCCCACCACGGTCCAGCCTAGATGGATCTCGCCGCCCATAGCCGTGACCCGTTCGGCGACGTGCTCCCAGAGCTGCCCGGGTCCGAATTTGGGGTAGAGAAAGCGCTCGATGAGCGAAGTGTCAGTGCCCTTCTGGGCGATATCCTGCGCCCGCGCCCGGCCTGAATCTGATCCACTATTTTGGGATGTACCCACCGTATGGGATGTACCGTTTGTTCCGGATGTGCCGCCAGAACGGGAAAGCAGGTGCTTGCGCAGGAAGTGCTTGAGCGCGGTGGTGAGGCTCAGGCCCTTGATCCGCTGCGCTCCCCACTCCGCGGAGATGGTATGGCAGGGCGTTCCCCAGACCTTTTCGGTGTAGCTCTTGAAGAAGGTGAGGTAGAGCTCGCGCCCGAAGCGGTTGATGAGAAAGTCTTCCAGGCTCTTCTCCTGCTTGATGGGCCGCAGGCGGCTCATGACGTAGCTGACTCCGATGCGGGCCATGCGCAGCGGGCCGAGGTTGGCCAGCGTGGTTCCATTCAGCTTGATGGGGTAGTCGAAGAACTTGCGCAGGTAATAGATCCGGCTCTTGCGCGGACGAACCAGCATCACCAGGTCGTCGCTCGGCGAGGCGGCCGGAGCGACCACTGTCACCGTGGGCACATGTTCGGCGAGTTCCTCGGCACTGATCTCGTCGTCGTGGGTGTGCTCGGCGTGGGCCTCGGCGGCCCGCTTGGCCTTTGGTTCAAGCGGTCCCATGCCCCGCAGGGGGGGCTCTTCCTCCACGGCCAAGGGCACGGTGACGGTCTTGTGTTGTCCCTGGTAGGTGACCTCGACCGGCCCCTGGGCTTCTTCCACGGGCATCAGGTCCATCCACCACTGCATGACGCGGTCGCTCTTGGAGAAGAACCGATGGCCGCCGATATCCATGCGGTTGCCCTTATAGCGGATGGTCCGGGAGATTCCGCCGATCTCTTCGGAGGCCTCCAGCACAATGGGCTGCACGCCGGTGCGGCGCAGAAACTCCAGCGCCGCGGTCAGCCCCGCCGGCCCAGCTCCGATCACAATCGCTTTCTTCATGCAGTTCTTCAGCGCTCCGGTTCTTCTTTAGCTGTGGCTCTTCCGCACTTCGGGTCGCTCCCGGGACCGCAACCCGGAGTCTAGCCCTCTCTCCAAAATCAGCCCGCCCGCCGCTGACTTGCTCCTCTACACTCTACCGAAGTTTATCTCCCGGCTGATTTGAGAGGCGGTGAATGCGATGCGCCGCCGCAGCGTCGCCCACCGCACAGCGAACATACGAGAAAGGAAGACGTCACAGCCAGGACCCAACAGTCTGAATCCATACTTATCCGCTCCTAGAATTCCACGCCCAGAGATCGATGGTTTGAACGAGCCAACGCAGCCGCGATTGACAGCGGGAGAAACGCGATCGCCGCGGCCGGCATCCCCGCAATCCGGAGGTCAGGTATCCCCGAACGAGATCAAGGTATGGACGACCAGCGCGCGACGACATCGAAAGAGGTGGGGCAGAGAGAAAGCAAGAGATACGTATAGAGAGGGACCTACAAAGCAGAGATCTCCGTTACCACAGGATCGACGCTAGGCCAGGATTACCCGGCCCTGAGCTTTGCGCAATACCACAGAGTATATCGTCCGCCGCTGACCCCCACGCTATACTTTCCATCAGTAGCCAGCGAAAACGCCCCCGGGAGCACCCTGCCGATGTCTCAACGCGAGCGCACCAGCGTACCGGTTCGAGACCGGCTCGGAGCCCACCTCGCCATCGCCCGGCTGGACCACTCGATCAAGAACCTCTTCGTCCTGCCCGGCGTCATCGTCCCCTTGAGCGTTGACCCGGCGCTGTTCAACCTGCACCTGATCCGCACCCTGGTTCTGGCCCTGGTCTCTATCACCCTGGTGGCCTGCAGCAACTACGTAATCAACGAGGTACTGGACGCTCCCTTCGACCTTCTGCATCCCATCAAGAAGAACCGTCCCGCCGCGCGCGGCCTGGTCAGCATCCCCTGGGCCTACGCCCAGTGGCTGTTGATGATGGCCGCTGGCCTCGCAATCGCCCTCACCATCTCCAGAATCTTTGCCCTGGTGGCGCTGATCCTGTGGATCATGGGCTGCCTGTACAACTTCCCGCCCATCCGCACCAAGGACGTTCCCTACCTGGACGTCCTCACCGAGTCCATCAACAACCCGCTGCGCATGCTGCTGGGCTGGTACGCCGTCACCCGTGTGCTGATCCCGCCAGTCTCTCTTCTGGTGGCCTACTGGATGATCGGCTGCTACTTTATGGCGCTGAAGCGCTTCAGCGAACTCTCTGAGCTGCACCACTCCGGCGACCACGCGCTGGCCGGAGCCTATCGCGCCTCCTTCAAGCGCTACACGCCAGAGTCGCTGCTGGTCTCCGTGGTCTTCTACGCCTCCGCGGCGATGCTCTTTCTGGGCGCCTTTATCATCCGCTACCGTATCGAGCTGATCCTCAGCTTTCCTCTGGTGGCGCTCACCATGGCCATCTACCTTCGGCTAGCCTTCCAACCGGATAGCGCGGTGCAGAACCCGGAGAAGCTGTATCGTGAACCGCTGCTGATGGCCTCCTTCTCCGCAACCGTGCTGGTGATGGGCATTCTGCTGTTTCTGCGCATACCGCGGCTGGAACAGTTCTTTCTGCCGACTCTGCCGACCACGACCTCCTCGGAGCAGGAGATCTTCCCGGCGAATGGCGATGGCCCGGCGCGGCAGAGGCGGGCCGTTCTGGCGGCGCGAGTCGATGAGAAGCAAGGCCGGAGGAAGTCAGCGGAGATGCAAGCAGCGCAGAGGAGAGTGTCCGCAACGGAGATCGCATGAGGCGAGATAGCTCCCCGACAACCGCTGGTTCGGGTGTGACGCAGGGTCCCCGGAGGGCCGCCGGTTCCTGGCTTCTGCCGGGGTTCTTTCTTGTGCTGAGCGCAGCGCTCTCACTGCTGTGGTCGCACGCCCGGATGATGTGGAACGACGAGTTCCTCTCCTTCTACACGGACGGCGTGGCCAGCTTCAGACAGGTGATTCTGGTCCAGCTCCGCTATCCCATCTCGCTGGACCCGCCCACGTACCATCTGCTCTCTCATCTGTGCATGGAGGGGCTGGGGCGCAATGCCCTCGCGCTGCGCCTGCCAGCGCTGGCGGGCTTTCTACTCTTCCAGCTCTGCGTGTTCTTGCTGGTGCGCCGCATGGCCGGGGAGCGCGCCGCGGTGGTGGCGATGGCTGTGCCGCTCTGCACGGCCAGCTTCCGCTACTCGGTGGAGGGCCGGCCTTACGGGCTGCTGCTGGGCCTCTACGCTCTCGCGCTGCTCTGCTGGCAGATGGCGACCGAGGAGCCAGGGACGGGGACGGCTGCAGTGCCTGCGGGCTCGCGCCTGCCTGCCCTGGCCGGCCTGACGCTGGCGATTGTTCTGGCGATTACCAGCCACTACTTCGGCGTGCTGATCCTGATCCCGGTGACGCTGGGCGAGTTCGCCCGCTGCGTCATCCGCCGGCGCCTCGACGCCGGAGTGGTGACCGCCCTGGCGCTGGGCCTGGCCTCGGTGGGCCTGATCCTTCCCTTCAAGGCCGCCCTGATGGTCTACCGCAAGCACTACTACATCACGGGTGTGAACCTGCACGACATCAGCCAGGGTTACCGCGAACTTTTTCTGCGCTACACCACCTGGCCCATACCGCTGCAGCGGATGGCCGCCGCCGTCCTGCTGATCCTGGCCCTGACGCTGGCCTGGGCAGGCTGGAGACGCTTCCAGCGCCGCCCGGCGAACGAATCCGCTTCCATCTGGGTCGCACTGGCCTCCACGGCACTTTTGCCCCTCTTCGGATACCTCTTTGGCCGCTTTGTGACGCACACCATGGAGGTTCGCTACGTCATCGCGGCGCTGCTCGCCTTTGCCGCCACCTTCGGTATCGTGCTGGAGCGCAGGCTGCGCAGCAACGCCTTCTACTCCACGGCGCTGGCCCTGATCACTGCCGCCGCGCTGGCCATCAACCTGCACAACATCCAGAGCGAGCGCAAGGACTCCGCCGCACTGCTGGCCGGCCTGCGGCCGTCTCCGGCGCTGGCCGCCGCGCTGGCCGCGCATCCCAACGAGCCGCTGTACGAGCAGAGCCTGGGTAACTTCTTCGTTGACTCCTACTACACGCCCAACCATGCCCTGCGCAGCCGCATCACCCTGCTCTACAACGCCGGCCAGGAGGTTCTCTGGCTGCAACACGACACCTACTCCATCGCCGCCCGCAACCTCCGCCACTTCACCCGGCTGCCGGTGGTGAACTACGATCGGGTGATCCAACTCCCTGGTCCGCATCTTCTGGTCCAGTGGCGGGACGGCTGGAACTGGACCGCGGAGGCCTTCGCCGCTGAAGATGCGATCGTCTCTCCGCTCGGCCCGTGCTTTGGCGGTGAGGCTATCTCCGTAAAATGGCCGCAGGGCGCAGCGAGGGATCTGCCTGCCTCTGGCCGCTAGCCAAAAGGCAACGGCGGCGGATGGGATCAGCAGGAACAAACGGGAACCCCAGATCGACGCCACAGAACAAAGTAGCCGGAGGAAACAAGTGGAGAACAGCAGCCTGGAGAAGCCGAGGCAAGTAGACGGACGGCGCCGGCTTATCGACTTGGCGGCGGCTCTGTTACTCGCGCAGGCCGCTGCCACCTCCATCGAGAGATTGATGGTGGTGCGCCGCGACAAGCTCAGCTTCGACGACGCTTACATGTTCCTGCGCTACGTCCATAACATTCGCCACGGGCTTGGCTTTTCCTGGAACCTGAATGGCGTACACACCTACGGACCCACCTCGCTTTTGTGGAGCTTCTGCGTCCTGCTGCTCAGCTATCTGCCCACGGATGCCTGGACCCAACTGATCCTTGGCTCCTGGGCGTGTTCCATAGCGGCGGTGATCGCCATGGCCTGGGCCGTCACAGCCAACGCCCAGAGCACCTGGCTGCGCAGAATGCTGCCCACGCTGGCGCTGATTGCCGCGCCTCTGTTCGCCTCCCGGCTCTTCCAGGGCGACCAGTTCAACGGCATGGAGACCATGCTGGCGACTGCCCTCTGCGCCTTGTTCTTTGGGCTCTGCCTGCTGTGGCGCGCAGGCCGCGTGGGTCCCGCCCTGGTGGGCGGCGTGGGAGTTCTGCTCTTCCTGGCCCGCCCGGAGTCAGGGCTCGTCACCTTGCTGCTTCCTGCGTTGGCCAGCCGGATTCCCGCGTACTCGAGCCCCTGCGTGGAGATCGGCCAGCCGCCGCAGCCCGGGCTCCGCTCGCTGCTGTTGCTGTACGGCGTCTTTTGCGCAGGCGTTCTCGCCGAGCTGGCCCTCTGCCAGCTCTACTTTGGCACGCCCGTCCCACTCAGCGTGCACATGAAGGGCATCAGCGCCTACCCCGGCTACGCTGACGTCTGGTATCCCGGCCTGATGCTGATTGCCTTCCTGGGCGCCCTGCAGCTCTTCGCCGCCGCGCTGGTGATGCTCGTCCGGCGCCGCGACCGGCGCCTGGTTCTCTCCGGGCTGGTACCGGCGGCACTGGTCTTTGTCTATCTGGGAACGGTAACCCAGATCATGGGCTTCGATAGCCGGTACTACGTCCCTTACGCGCCGCTGCTCATAATTCCCGCCGTTCTGGTCCTCGATCGCTGGCTGGCCCTCCCTGAGGCGGAGCGCGATGCGTGGCCGGGCCACACCCTGCGCAACCGGGGCGCGGCGACGGCGGCGCTGCTCATGTTCTTGTTCCTGTTCCACTCCCAGGCGGTGCAGCGCGGATACCGTCTGCTGGAGCACGGCCACCACCTGGAGTACGATCCTGCCCAGCTCCGCATCGCCGCCACATCTCCGCTTCCGAGCTATGATTGGAAATCGACGATGCTGGCGGTCACCGACGATCTGATCGCTCCCCTGCCCGCCGGCGTCACTGTGGCCGCCACGGAGGTCGGCTATCTTGGCGAGCGCGCCCCTCGCATCAATATCATTGACATGGCCGGCCTCAATGACCCGCGGATTGCCCTGCATGGCTTCCAGGTGGCGAGCTTCCTGAAGCGCAAGCCTGACCTGATCTGGATGCCCCACACGGATTACACCTACCAGCGGGGCGCGCTCTTCTCCGACCCGGCCCTGCTCGCCCAGTACGACGTGTACGCCGATGCCGGAAACTATGGCATCGCCATCCGCAAAGAGTCTCCGTTCCGGGCTGCGATCCAGCGCCAGTTCCAGATCTTTTGGGCCACGGTCTACCCCGGCTACAACCCCTCGTCTTACCTTGTGCGGTCGGTTGCCTGGAGCGGCCTGGAACGTCGCGTCCAGGATCAATGAGGACGCCCTCTTCGCGAAAAAGATCCGCCTGTACGGCGCAATAAGCCTTCGAGTCTATGGACGACCGCCAAAATCCATTGGGAGCACCCCGGCCCAGCATCTTGTACGTGGCGCGTTATCTCTGGCGCCGACCAGGTGGCAGCTCGGATCTGCGCTCTGCTACTCTGAGACCAAAGTTTGCATGAAGCTCCACGCTCAAGGCTCGCAGAGATCCACGGTCGGAAGCGACGCTTCGCCCCGGAGGCTGTTTGCAACTGATTCGCAGGTTCCGAATTCCAGCCCTTTTTTGCTCCCTGGCCGTCCTAGTCTGTGAGTTGATCAGCCGCCCCTACGCGAACATGGGCATCTGCGACGACGGCCCCTACGTTCTGATTGCGCAGAAGCTTGCCGCCACCGGCCACATCTTTTACAACGGAAATACGACCCCCTTTCTAGGCTGGCAGGTATATCTTGGCGCAGCCTTCATCAAGATCTTCGGCTTCTCCTTCACCAGTGTGCGCATGAGCACCCTATTGGTGGCCGCGACGACGGCGTGGCTGCTGCAGCGCACGCTGGTGCTCGCCGGCATCAACGAACGCAACGCCACCGTTGGCACGCTCGCGTTGGCATTATCGCCCTTGTATCTCATGCTTTCGGCCACCTACATGACCGACATTTTCGGCCTCTTCGCCATCGTCATCTGTCTCTACGGCTGCCTGCGTGCTTTGCAGGCCCCCACCGATCGCGCCACCGTCGGATGGCTATGCTTCGCCGTAGCGACAAACGCTCTCTTTGGATCCGCACGCCAGATCGCGTGGCTCGGCGTCCTCGTCATGGCGCCCTCCACCCTCTGGCTATTCCGGTCGCGTCGTCGCGTCTTCGTCGCCGGGGCCGCCGTCACGTTTGCCGGTGCCCTCTTCGTCCTCGGCTGTATGCTCTGGTTCCTCCACCAGCCCTACAACGTGCATGAGCCCCTGATCCCCAGCACCTTCCCCGTTAGAGGCGCGCTATGGCGCATCTCCAGTGATCTTTTGGACATTCCGTTCCTGCTACTCCCCATGGTCACGCTCTTCCTCCCCGAGCTAGGCAAGGCTCGTCCTCGCCTCATTGCCGTGTTGCTTCTGCTCTATCTCCTCGTGGCCGTCCATCCTCGCCATCCCCCCCATCAGGTCTTCCTGCTCGAGCCGACCATAGGTGACTGGCTGACCGTGTATGGCCTGTTCCCGCCTTTTTCAAATGGCGGCGCGCCCCTCTTCCTCCACCTCGGAACGCAGATAATGTTGACGGTGGCGTCGTTCGGCGGCCTCCTCGGCATAGTAGCTTCGTTACTTTCCCCACGCCGATCACGCGGTGCCCTCGGCCCCCCCTCTGCTATCTCATGGAGGCAAATCGGCCTACTCGTCGTACCGTTCGCGATCGCTTACACTCTCCTCCTCCTACCCCGCGCAGCTACAGTCGGTATCCCTTACTACGCGGCCGCAGATCGGTACCTCCTTGGGCTCTTGGTCGTCGCGCTGCCCTGTCTGGTTCGCTATTATCAGGACCAAATCCGCTCACGGCTGCCGGATGCGAGCATCTTTCTTGTCGCAATCATGGCAATATACGGCGTGGCCGCAACGCATAATATGTGGGCGCTCTATCGCGCCCGCGTGGTTATGGCCGCTGAGCTCCGCGCCGACGGCATCCCCGACACCTCTGTCGACAACGGCTGGGAGTACAACTTCAACGTCGAACTCCAACACGCGGGCCACCTCAACGACGAAAGGATCGTCATTCCCGCGCACGCCTATGTGCCGACCCCGCCGCCGGCTGGCAAATGCCTAATGTGGGGGTATGGCGAAACTCCCCACATCCACCCCCTGTACGGCGTTTCCTTCGATCCCAACGCCTGCTATGGTCCAGCGCCCTTCACTCCCGTCCACTACTCACGCTGGCTAGCCTCCAGCCCCGGCACCCTCTACGTGGTCCGCTACACCCCCGTGTCTACCCACTGAATCCCGCGCTGGCTGCTATCCTGAATCCGCGACGTAGGCTTGGCCGACGGCAGTTGGCCCCCGACGCATGCCCAAGGACCACGCAGCCCGGAGGCTGATTGCAACTCAGTCGCAAGTTCCGTCTTCCAGCCCTTTCCTGCTCCCTGGCGGTGCTTTTCTGTGAGCTGATCAGCCGCCCCTACGCGAACATGGGCATCTGCGACGACGGCCCCTACGTTCTGATTGCGCAGAAGCTTGCCGCCACCGGCCACATTGTTTACAACGGATGGCCTGCGGCCATGCTGGTTTGCCAACTCTATCTGGGTGCAGCCTTCATCAAGCTGTTCGGCTTCTCTTTCACCACCGTCCGCATGAGCACCCTGCTCGTCGCTGTCCTGACCGCCTTCGCCATACAGCGCATCATGGTTCGCGCCGGCATCTCCGAGCGCAACGCCACCATCGGTACCCTCGCCCTCGTTCTCTCCCCGCTCTACCTTCTGCTGTCTGTCACCTTCATGAGCGATATCATTGGCCTGTTCGCCGTTGTTACCTGCCTCTACGGTTGCCTGCGAGCCCTCCAGTCCTCCACGCCCAACGCCGCGATCGGCTGGCTCTGCTTCGCGGTTGCGGCCAACTTGGTTTGCGGCACCTCGCGCCAGATCGCATGGCTCGGCGTTCTGGCGATGATCCCTTCCGCGCTGTATGTACTGGGCTCGCGGGGGATTTGGCGCGCAGGCCGGAGAGCCCTGTGGGCCGGCTGGGCCGCGACTGCGACCGGTGCGCTGTTTGTCTTCGCCTGCATGCACTGGTTCGCCCGGCAACCCTTTATCCAGCCCGAGCACCTGCTTCCGGGCGCCTTCCCCCTACCGCACATTCTGTGGGAGTTCAGCTACAGCGTTCTGGATGCAGCTCTCCTGCTGCTTCCGGTCATCGCTCTGTTCCTGGCTGAAGTTCGGCGGACACGGCTCCGCACCCTGGCCGCGGTAGCCGTATGCTTCGTCGGCTATACCTTCGTAGCCCTGCATCCCAGCCATCTGCGCAGCACCTTCCCCCTTGAGCCCATCCCTGCGGAGATCGGCGAATGGGTGAATGTGCATGCGATCTACCAGTTCCTCCTCATCAAAGGCGAGCCGCCCATCTTCCTCAACACGGGCACCCAGATCCTGCTGACGGTGATGTCGTTCGGCGGTCTCCTCGGCCTCTTTGCCTCGTTTCTTCGCCCTCGGCTCACGCCAGCTTCCGTAGACGCCCCCACGCGTACCTCCTGGGCGGAGCTCGCCATTCTCCTGCTTCCGTTTACCATCGCCTACGCCCTTCTCTTGACGCCCCGCGCAGCAACCACGGGGATTCATGATCGCTATCTGCTTAGCCTGCTCGTCGTCGCTCTGATCTTTCTTGTCCGCTACTACCAGGAGCGCATCCAGCCACGTCTACCCGCCGCAAGCATACTTCTGGTTGCAGTGGTCGCCGTCTACAGCGTCGCCGTAATCCATAACTTTTTCTCCTTCTATCGAGCCCGCGTGGCCATCGCCTCTGAGATTCGCGCCTCCGGCGTTCCTGACGTCTCCGTCAACAACGGCTGGGAGTACAACTTCGTCGTCGAACTTCAGCACTCCGACCACATCAACGACCCGCGGATCGTGCTGCCCGCGCACGCCTATGTGAAAACACCCCCCCTACCCGCCGACACATGTCCCATGCGATGGCATGACTTTACGCCCCACATCCATCCGATCTACGGCGTCTCCTTTGACCCCAACGCCTGTTATGGTCCAGCGCCCTTCGCTCCGGTGCACTACGCGCGCTGGCCCTACCGCACGCCTGGAACGCTCTACGTGGTCCGCTATCTGCCGACAGCGAAGAAGTGATGCTCACTCTGACGCAGCCCACGTCTTGAGCAGACACGCTGCAGTCTTACCCCATACGCTGATGCGATAGAGGACTTATCTCGGCGGCTCTGCAACTGGCTCCCAAGTTCCGGCTTCCAACGCTGTTCCGCGGCCTGACACCGCTGCTGCGCGCGCTGCCGCGCCATCCGATTGTCACGGCGGGCATTTCCTTCGGCGGCCAATACTCGGTAACTGCGATCAAATTGGCAGGTACAGGTCCACTCCCATCCGTCTCACCGCGCCTCCCTCAATTCCAGCGCCTGCTGCCGCGGAGCTCAGTGCAGGTCCAGCTTCATCGGCCCTTCCGGAGCGGTGGGCGGCGGTAGGTGAAGGTGACGCAAGGTCCGTGCGACATCCAGGTAACCGGGTCTTTCTCCGTGGTCGCCAACGGCCGGCAGCATCCATGTGGTCGCGTACAAAAGCACTGCCGACCACGCTGCCGCATGAATCCAGGGATTGCGGCGCCTCGCCGCCCCCGCCTGTCTCGCAACAGCCACCACCCGATTGGAAATCAGCATCACCATAAGCATCAGGCGGATCGCCTGTATGTGGATCCAGCGTCCCCAGTCCAGCCCGCAATAAAACAGGAGCCCCGTAGCCGGCAGCGACGCCAGCGCCCACCCAAGCACCGTGCCCACCTCAAAGCGCAACCTTTCGTGTCGACAAAACAGCGCTAACTGCCCAATCAGCGGCACAAAAGTGGGAATCGCCAGCAGGCAGAAAAGCCGAACCAGGCCCCACTGTCGAATCATGGGCGCAATCATCATGCGCGCCTGGAAGAGGCTCAGCGGCAGGAATTGGATAGCTCCACTGCAGATATCGTTGCTCGGCAAACGCGTCCCAGGTCTGACAAACGGTCCCAGCGTCCCGCCCACTGAACTGCAAATCGTCTGCGCCACAGCTAAATCTCCGTGGCGGAGCAAAGCCGCCAGAAATGCCGCTCCGCCCAGAGCCAGCGGCGCCGCACAGATTCTCAAAGCCCTCCGAGGGCTGTTTGTCTGGATCGCTACAGCCGCAAAGAAACGGGGGGACTCCAATCATCAGAGCCTCATGCGAGAGAGCCAGCCCAACCAGCATCAGGCTCAACATGGCGCTCAGCTGCCAGTCTTTCAGCCTGCTGGATAGAAGCACGCACAACGCGAATGCCGATGCGGCAAACAGCAGAATTTCTTTCCGGAGGCCGGAGGCATAGGGGTCCATGACCGTAAAGGTCAGCGTCGCAGGCGACAACAGCACCGCTGTCATCAGATACGACCAGCGAATCCCCTTTGACAATCTGTACACGCAGGTCAGGAACAACAGAAAGATGCTCACCTGCATCGCAAATACCACCCACGCCAGCGGAACTTCCGTCATGTCGTGTCCTATCAGCGCCAGCGCACTGGTCAGGCCAAGGCGGACAAACCCGCCGCTGTAATTGATCAGTCAGTCCCCAAGAATGTATGGGTTGTTTTCACGCAACATCAACGCGTTAAACCCTATCGAATACAAGGCGATGAACAACAGGTAGAGTGCAAAGAACGTGCGCTCTATTCCGCACGGCTCTGCTTGACCGCATCGTCCCGTTGACAGCGTGGATCACGTTGCTCCGTCCCATTCAGCGCCGTCCCTTCAACCGGGGCGCGATAACCAGCGGGCAACGCAGGACACTCCGAAGGCGTACCCCGGTCATTCCCGCACCTTCAATTCCGCTGCCCGGCCCGCTTCCGTGCGGCTGTCCACCACCATAAACAAGTTTGGTGGCGCCTGCCCGAGCCCATACGCTGTTAATCCCCTCCTTTCTATCACAACCCATTCGGGCCCCCGTAGCCACACCGAAACGTGGGTCTGTGGCCACTAGGATCGGATTCGCAACACCACGCCGTCAGAGCTGTGACCGGCCTATGGAATCCGTTGGTAGACGTCGAAAAATCTGCCGCTGAACTGTAACCGGTAGTGTGACCACTCCGCAGCGAAGCTCCGCGACTCCAGAAACCACTGCAGCAGATCAAAGCTCATAGCGCCGAGGGCCTGGCAGGGAACCGCGGGACTGCAGTACTCCACGATGACAAATCTGGGCTTCCATCTGCGCAGGTCTTCGGAGGCATTGGACCTCTGCATGACGGCCAACTCGCGCACTCGGACCGGTGGAAGAGTCTTGCGCGCCGGAGCGCCACCGGAGAGAGCGCGTTCGTTCTCTACGATTGCCGGAAGCAACCAAAGGTGGGCGTAGCGGCTTCCCCAAACAAGGCGGTTCTGAAAGATATCGGTGAACTCACCAAGGCTGGTCGAAAAGACGTAGACCGGGGTCTGCGGCGGGTATTGCGCCAGCGAATACGAGAGCGGCGACCTATATTTCTCCGCCAGCAGAAGCTGACGCCGCTCGCGGGCGTGGAACGCGGGGAGCGAAACGGCCACAAGAACAAGCGCCAGGCCGGCAAAGACCAGAGTGCGGGGGGCTGTGGGCTCCGCCACGGTTGAAAGCAGATCGAGCGCCATCCATCCAAGCGCACAATAAAGAAGGGCCTCCGACGGGAACAGGTGATAGGCCCAGGCCGTGCCCTGGATGCAATACGCGAGCCCGGCGCCAAGACCCGCAGCCAGAAGAGCGAGGGGCGCGGCAGGATGCTTGAGGTATCTCCCGACGCCTAACCAGATAACCAAGGTCAGCCAAACCCTCCAGTCCAGCAATACGGAGCGAAGGAGTACGAGCTTACTGGTATCCGCATAAGCCCAGTAGGTGTCCTTCAGGAGTGGGACCATCTGGCTGTAATAGCTTGTAGCCAGAGCGACAGCAAGGACATAGGCGCAGACCGTGAGTGCGGTTGCAAAAAGCTCGGCGCGCTTCAAGCGGTGCAGATCACGGGTCCACAGCAGGAGGAGAAGCTCGGCGGCGGCAAGAAGGAGTATCTGCTGGGGTTTGACGCAGATGCCGCAGCCGGCGGCCACGCCAAGCGCAAT
>JAJYZE010000346.1 GCA_021800195.1 Acidobacteriota bacterium | reverse complement strand
GACTCTTCCGATACCTTGCCGCAACCGCGTCGCGCACCCGGGCTACCTCCGGCGGAGCCTCCGGGCGCGCCGGCACTGCCTGTACCTGCTGGCTGGATAAGGCTGAGCGGCGGTGGCGATGCGCCGCCAAGCGTTCGGCGGCGAGCTGCTTCAAGGCGCTGCGGCGGCTCAACCCGGCCGACAGAAGGGCTTCGGATGGATCTTCGCGTTGCGCCGCACTGCTCATCTTTTTTACTATCCTTGCTATTTCTTTTTTTGCTGTCTTTGCTGCTGACAAAGCCAGAAGCCCACCGTGTAGGCGAGCGAAGCCGGAGAATCGTCTAAGCTGAAAGCAGTGGAAGGGTTGATCCAATCTCTCAGTTGCCAAGCCTTAACGGGTCAGTCTGGAACCTGCCGCCCCAGCGGCTTCACCCGGCCACGTCTTCGGTGGAGCGGATGGGCCATTCAACTCGTTCTTCTTCTCATAACTACCATCCTCCTGGCCGCAGGTCATCCACATCTCGAGGCGCAGGGCGTAACGCAGAAGGAACTCCCCAAGGCTTCCGTGCCAAATCAGAACGCAGCGGACGGCGTCTCCTCATCCTCTTCCAGTGAATCGTCTGGCAGTCCGGATGCGGATAACATCCCGGATCTTAGCAAGATGCCGCGCGCCTCGCCTCTGCCCGCCGAGCAGCCGCCCCGGACGGCGGTTATCGAAGCGGACCAGGAGACACGCCATGGCAACATCTTCGATGCCGGCGGAGACGCCAAACTCACCTACGGGGACCATGTACTGAAGGCCGACAATCTTTCCTGGAACCAGGTCACCGATGACGTCACGGCAACCGGCCATGTGGAACTCACCGGTGGAGTCAACAACGAACATATCCGCGCCTCGCACGGCATCTACAATCTGCGCAGCCAGACCGGCCGTTTTTATGATGTCCATGGCTCCGTCGGCCTGTTCCGGTCTACCAGCACGGAAACTGTGAATACCAACGCCGGCCTTGCCACCACCAACGCCTCTCATGCGCGTGGCTACCAGAACTCCAACCCGTTTGTTTTTCAGGGCAGCCTGGTGGTGAAGACCACTCCCACTGCGTACACGATCTACAACGGCTCGGTGACCACTTGTCTTCTCCCGGATCCAGACTGGCAGCTCTTTTCCGGCAAGATTGCGGTCGATAGCGGACCGGGCGGAAAGGCCAGTGCAGCCGACTCCACCTTCAAGCTCATCGGCCTGCCGCTGCTGTTTCTTCCCTACGTGACTCATCCGGTGGACACCTCCCAGCGCCAATCAGGTGTGCTGATTCCAGAGGTCGGCTACTCCACGGCCAGCAAAAACACCGGTTCCAAGGGCCTCACGCTGGGAGATCAGTACTATCAGGTTCTTGGACCCTCCGCCGATCTCACCCTGGGTTTGCTCTACTACTCGCTGCGCGGCTGGTCAGAGGATGGATCCTTCCGCTACAAAGGCATGGGACAAAACTTCTTCACCACCCAATTCTCCGCCCTGCAGGACCGAGGCTTCTACGCGCCGGGGGTGAATGCAGCCGGACAGACGGTTGAGGTCTATAACAACCAGGGAGGCGAGGATATCTACGCCAGTTTTCGCCGCCAGTTCTCCCCCACGCTGCGTGCAGCGGGCGATGGCCAATATCTCAACTCCTTCATCTATCAGGAGGCCTTCGCCGAGGACTTCAGCCAGGCCATCAGCACGGACATTACCTCCGTCGCCTATCTGATCGATCAGAAGAATGGCTTCTCCTACGATGCGCGCGTGGACCGCTATCAGGGTCTCAAGATCGTGCCAACCGACTTCAGCCCGGGAGAACAGGTTAACATCTTCCATGCTCCATCGCTGGATCTCACCGGGCTTGATCGTCGCATTCCCGGCACGCCCCTGCTGTGGAGCTTTACCGGCAGCGCCGCCGGGCTCAAACGAATCGACCCGAAGTTTTCGACCGGCCTGGTGGGACGTTTGGACCTGCGCCCCGAGCTTTCTCTTCCACTGCGGTTTGACGGCTGGCGCATGCTGGCCAATCTGGCGGCTCGCGATACTTTCTACAACCGCTCGCAAGAGCCTGTCCAAAACACCAGCGGAGGCGCGACCATCGGCACCGGCACGGCGATCGTAGAGCTCAATACGCCGCTCAATCGGACAGATGCTGATCTCAGTCTCGACATCCGCCCACCGGTTCTGGAGCGCACCTTCACGGTCCCTTCGCGTTGGCAGTGGCTATTGGGCGATCAGGTCCGCCATACCATCGAGCCCGAGATTACGTACCGGCGCACGGCCGGCATTGACAACTTTCATTCGGTGCTGCGCTTTGACGGCGTTGACCTGGCCAGCGACACCAACGAGGTTCTTTACGGAGTCACCCAGCACCTCTACTTCCGTCCCCATGCCAAGGCTCCCCCAAAGCCCAAGCCTGGCTGCCCGGCGACGCCGCCTGCGCCCGATGGCGCCGTGACATCCGCGCCAGAGGTCGACATGGACGATCTCACCACCGGCCATCCATCCGGAGCGAACGCCGATGGAATCCTCAGCGCAGAATCGGTTGCGCCCGGCGAGCCTCTGCGCACCCATCCCCGCAAACCGGATCCATGCGTTTTGCCTCCCTCCGCTCCTGCGCAGAGGGAGTGGTTCAGTTGGCTGCTGGCGCAGAAGTACTTCTTCGAACCCGGCTTCGGCAATGCGCTGGTCAACGGCGAACGCAACATCTTTGACAGCACGCTCAACCTCTCCGGAGTAGCCTTCCTGACCCAGTTGCGCAATCTCTCGCCCATCATCAGCCGCATGCGCTTCCGCACCTCCGAGCACGCCGACCTGGCCTGGGATCTGGACTACGACCCGGTGGTGAAGAAGGTCATCGGCTCCAATAACTACCTTGACCTGCATGAAAGGAACTTCTTTGCCGGCTTCTCCTACTCTCGCCTGAACGCCCCCGGCAAGACTTACTCGGAGACGATCAACTATCAAGATTACGTCGTGACCGGTCTCACCAGCTCTCCGGTCGCCAACTTCTCGCAGATGCGCGTGCTCTTCGGCTTCGGCCAGCCCACGCAGGCGGGACTCTCGGCGGCGGTTGCGGCCAGTCTGGATCTGAACCTGGGCACCCCGCAGTACATCACCGTGCAGGCCAACTACAACTGGAACTGCTGCGGCCTCGCGGTCGAGTATCGCAGGTACGATCTTGGCACGATCCGCGACGAGGGCGTCTACAGCTTTAACTTTTCGCTGGCCAACATCGGCTCGGCCGGAAACCTGCGCCGCGCTGAAAGCCTGTTTTAGGAGTTTGTTGTCAAGAGCGAAAGATCAGGGCTTTCCCCAGAATTTCTCAGGCTGGCCAAACGAGGGCCAGTTCCAGTTGGGCATTCGGGGGTGATTCTTGTGGCGGCCGGAAGGCGCTTCCGGAGAGCAGGCGTCGAATTCCGTCTGCGAGA
>JAJYZE010000032.1 GCA_021800195.1 Acidobacteriota bacterium | reverse complement strand
ACCTCGCTCCACTCCATCATGAACCAGATGACGCGGAATGCAAAGTCCGAATGTCTTTTCCTTGGAGATCTGGGTCTGCTGAAAGCAGACGTGGATGCACGCAGATGCGGATGGCGCGGATAGCTCGGAACGCGAAGATTCATGGGTAGGCGGCCGAGACGCCGGCGAGGAAACTCATGCCAAGTCTCAGCCGCGTAGATTCTCCGGAGCTTGACAGGGTGCGGAGAGCGAACTCCTCATCCAGGGCCGAAGCGCCGTCTTCCCACCAACGCTCATGCCTCTGCCGCGCGACCCGACGCAGCATCGGTATCCGGCCCGGCGAGGGCCTCTGGCGCAGGCGCGGCGGCTTCCACTTCAGCGTCCGCTTTGGCGGCAGCGGAGGCGCCTTTCACCCGGACTACGGTGATCTTGTCGAAGCCCTCTTTGAATGCGGGTGGACGCAGCCGCTCGGCCATCTTGTGCATGACATCGTCGGTAACCTGGCGATCACGCTTCGAGTTGCGCTCCAGGCACACCGCCAAGGGTACATCAAAGAAGACCGCATGCACCTCATAGCCAAAGGACTTCGCCATCTTGATCCATTGGCGCCGCTCATGGGGGCTCAGATTGGTGGCGTCCACGTAGTTCCATGGCATCTTGGCGATCAGGCGGGCGCGAAGCAGGCTGCGCAACGTACTGAAGACCAGGCCTTGATAACGCTGTTCGGAGATGTCGTCGAAGAGAAGACTGCGCAGCAGGTCGCTCGAAAGCGGCGTCACGCCGCGGCGCTTGTACCAGGTGGTCTTGCCTGAACCCGGGAGCCCAATGGTCAGCACAACGTAGCCGCGGGGGCTACGGGGAGCAACAGCCTCTGGACTGGCGGGGGGCGTGGCCAGGGAGTCCGGCTGAAGTTCGTGAATCAGACGCGGCTCGGGGGTCGCCGCAGAAGATGCGGTTTGCGCCGGCGAAGGCGGCTCGGGCAGCGCGGCGAGCGCTGCCGGTTCGGCCGGCGCGGGCGCCGGGGACAGGGGTGCTGGATAGGAGGGCTGCAGGGGTGCAGGTTGGTTTGCAGGAAGTTCCTGACCAATCTTGCCGGTGGACTCCGACTCGTTCGGACCACGCTTCGAACGTCTTCTCATGAGCTTGTCGCGCAACCAGTCGCGCATAGCTGGTTTGTAACACAAGCCGACCCCCTGCCGCAAAAACAGTGCAAATGCGAAATAACTCCCGCGTTTCGGCTCGCTGTTCGTCCTCCAGTTTGCGATTGACGATGGCCTTTGTTAGTTTGATCCATGGGAAGAACTCTGAAGAAATGAGGGATTATGGCAGTCAAAGTAGGCATCAATGGCTTCGGACGCATTGGACGGAATATCTTGCGCAGCGCGCTCGGCAACGCGGATATCGAATTTGTTGCAGTCAATGATCTGACGACACCGTCGACGCTGGCGCATCTGCTGAAGCACGACTCGATTCTGGGCAACGTGAAGAACAGCATCTCCGCAACCGAGGACTCGATCCTGATCGACGGCAAAGCGATGAAGGTGTTCGCGGAGCGCGACCCGGCTAAGCTCGACTGGGCTTCGGTGGGCGCGGAGATCGTGGTGGAGTCCACCGGATTCTTTACCGACGCGACCAAGGCCAAGGCTCATCTGGGCAGCTCGGTCAAAAAGGTGATCATCTCGGCACCGGCCTCAAACGAGGATCTGACTGTGGTACTGGGCGTCAATGACGATAGGTACGATCCCGCCAAGCACCACGTGATCTCCAACGCGAGCTGCACCACCAACTGCCTGGCTCCGATTGTCAAGGTGCTTCACGATACCTTTGGGATCGCCTCCGGCATCATGACGACGATCCACAGCTACACGAACGATCAGGTGGTTCTGGATACCCCTCACAAGGATCTGCGCCGGGCAAGAGCCGCCGGAATGAGCATGATTCCCAGCTCCACCGGAGCCGCCAAGGCGCTCAAGCTGGTGATTCCGGCGATGGACGGCAAGCTGGATGGATTTGCCGTTCGTGTTCCAACGCCCAACGTCTCGGTGGTGGATCTTACGTTTGTCGCCGAGAAGGCGATCGATACGAAAACCGTCAATGCCGCGTTCAAAGCGGCCAGCGAGGGCGCCATGAAGGGAATCCTCGGCTATACCGACGAAGAGCTGGTCTCCGTCGACTTCCGGGGTAATCCGCTGTCCAGCATCGTGGATAGCAAGCTCACCAAGGTCATTGCCAACACCGGCAAGGTGATCAGCTGGTATGACAACGAGTGGGGTTACTCGTGCCGAGTGCGGGATCTGATCCTGTTTCTCAAGTCCAAGGGACTGTAGAGACACACCCGGAAGTGGAAGGGAGGGAACGGCGGCCCGACGGTCCCCGTTCCCTTCTCTTTTTGCAGGAGAGCTCGCTCGTCGTTTGGACCCGAGATGCCTTTCCTTGCTCCATCGAGGATGTGGCTGCGACGACCGGGCTGAAGCCTCTCCCTCCGGGAAGACCTGCTCCGGGAAGACTAACTGTGGGAAGACTAGCTGTGGGAAGACTAGCTGCGGGAAGAAACGATGATTCTCCAAACACGTTTAGCCGGAAAGGGAGGCACAGGGAGGCACAGATGGAACGGACGAAGATTGCAGGAACATCCCCCTATGAGTCGATAATTGGATTTTCGCGCGCGGTGCGCGTGGGCAGGGTGGTTCACGTCTCTGGCACAGGGCCGGTAGGGGCTGAAGAGATGTCTGCGGCCGAACAGACCCGTCTGGTGTTGGGACTGATTCAGAAGGCGCTCGCACAGGCCGGCGCACGCTTTGAAGATGTAGTGCGGACGCGAATCTTTCTGGCGCATGCTGAGGACTGGGAGGAAGTGGGACGCGCCCATGGTGAGGTCTTCGGCAAGATCCGGCCGGCTTCAACTATGGTGGTAGCCGCTCTACTGAATCCCAAGTGGAGACTCGAAATGGAGGCTGAAGCCATCATCGAGTCGTGAGACAGGGATCGGCAGAGAAGCAAGGCCAGGGGAGAAGATCAGGGGAATTCGAGCAGAAGCCGACGCGATCCTCTCTTTGCCTTCCCCGCTGCATTCCGCCTGAGAGCTGAAGGCAAACCGGAGTGAAGTTTGACGGCAGAGACCGTGGCTCCGCAGCGCACCTGCGGCTGCGCCTCCAGCGCTGGGTGCAACCTGCTGCCGGCTGGAGCCCGCCGCTTTCCGTAAGCTCTCAGCCTTGGCCGGCGTTGCCACCTGCGGACGCGCCGAGCAACGTGGCTGTGAAATTCATTCAAATCCCATCTTGGTGCGCAGAGACTTCACATCTCTCGCCACCGAGTTTGCGCGCGAGACGGCAGGAATTTCACCTGTTCAACTTCGGGCCGGTTCATTTATTCTTCTAGCAATGGCAAAGCTATCCATTCGCGACCTCGATCTTACCGACAAGCGTGTCTTGATTCGTGTGGACTTCAACGTGCCTCTCTCCAAAGAGGGCGCGATAACGGATGACACGCGCATTCGTGAGACGATTCCGACCATTGAGTATGCTCTTCGGCGCAGAGCCAAGGTCATTCTGGCGGCACACCTGGGACGGCCCAAAGGCAAAAAGGTGGATTCAATGAGCCTGCGCCCGGTGGTGGCGCGGTTGCGGATGCTGTTGGATGGCGTGTTGGATGCCGACGAGAATGTGGCGTTTGCTCCCGATTGCGTGGGCTCGGTGGCCGAAGAGATGGCCAACAACCTGGAGCCGGGACAGACACTGCTGCTGGAAAACCTGCGCTTTCACGCCGGCGAAGAGGCTAACGATCCCCAGTTTGCCAAACAGCTTGCAGCGTTGTGCGACTTGTATGTGAACGATGCCTTTGGGGCAGCTCATCGAGCCCACGCCTCCACCGAAGGAATCACCCACCATGTGGCGCAATCAGCCGCCGGCATGCTGATGGAGAAGGAGTTGAACTACCTGGGCAAAGCGGTCAGCGAACCTTTCCGGCCCTTTGTCGCGATCATTGGAGGAGCCAAAGTTTCAGACAAGATTGAAGTGATCAATGCTCTCCTGGACCGGGTGGATGCTCTGTTGATAGGTGGCGGCATGACCTATACCTTCCTGAATGCGAAGGGGCAGGCCACAGGCAAATCCCTGGTGGAGATGGACAAGCTGGACGTGGCCAAAGCCGCCATGGACAAGGCTGCGGAACGGGGTGTGAAGTTTCTGCTCCCGGTAGACCATGTACTTGCAGACAAGTTCGCGGCCGACGCGCGGACCCAGGTTTTCAGCGGCGCTGGAGCCTTCCCGGAAGATTGGATGGCCCTGGACATTGGACCGGCTACGGTGAAACTTTTCTCGGAAGAGGTTGCCGAAGCGGCAACGGTGGTGTGGAACGGACCGATGGGCGTCGCCGAGTTTTCAGCCTTTGCCAAGGGCACCAACGCAATCGCAAACGCCCTAGCCCGCAACAATGACGCGATCACCATTGTGGGGGGCGGAGACTCTGTAGCGGCCTTGCATCACTCCGGCGTCGCCGACAAGATCACCCATATCTCCACGGGCGGAGGAGCAAGCCTGGAGTTCCTGGAGGGCAAAGTCCTTCCTGGCGTTGCTGCCCTGACTGACAAGTAAGTTCATGAAGCCCACAGAAGAGAACCCGACGTGGTGTACGGCGAGCAGGCCGAGAGGTTTGGCAGCAGCGGCTGCTCACAGCCCTCACGCAAACAGATCTCTTCTCGTCTCCTCGCCCGGAGCAGGCGTGCATCTGCGCCTTCCCTGAGCATCCTCACGCAGCCAAGCCAGCGGCCGCATGGCACTGGCGCCAAAGATCTTCACAGGTAAATAGGGAGAATGATGCGTAAGCCGATCATTGCCGGAAATTGGAAGATGTACAAGACACCTAAGGAATCGCTCGCCTTTGTGAGCGCCTTCCTTCCCCTGGTGGAGGGTCATGACCGGGATGAAATTCTGCTGTTTCCCACGATAACCTCTCTGGCCTCCGTGATTGAAGCTGTGGCCGGAACCAACGTGCGTGCCGGGGCTCAGAATATGCATTGGCTCAACGAAGGAGCTTATACCGGACAAACATCGCCGACCATGCTTCTCTCCATTGGCTGCAGGCACGTGCTGCTGGGCCACTCCGAGCAGCGGATGTACTTCAATGAGACCTCGGAGCGGGTGAACCTGAAGTTGAAGGCGGCGATCAGCCATGGAATGACACCGATTGTCTGTGTTGGCGAACTTCTGGCCGAGCGCGAAAACTCGCAGACCGAAGAGGTTCTGCGTACCCAGGTGCGAACAGCGCTGCACAATGTCTCCGCCGCTGAGGCGCAACGTCTGGTGATCGCCTACGAACCCGTCTGGGCGATTGGAACCGGAGCCACGGCCACGCCGGAGATCGCCGCCGAAGCCCATGCGATGATTCGTCACGAACTGGCGCACTGTTGCGGCTCGCAGATTGCCCAGGAGACGCGCATCTTGTATGGAGGGTCCGTCAAACCTGAAAACATCAGCGCGCTGATGGCCCAGCAGCAGATTGATGGAGCCCTGGTGGGCGGAGCAAGTCTGGTTCCGGCAACCTTCGCCAGCATCGTGCGTTACCAGTAGCGCAGAACGCCTGCGGCTTCCACGGCTGCTCCTGTCCGCGGCTCAGCTACGCGCTCCGCGCGGAGGAGCTTGCGCAAGCGGGCCTGCCACGGTGTCTTGCTGGGGACAGACGCCCCAAAAGCTCCCCGCATCGGGAACGAACCGCAGGGAAAACTTTTAGTGGACCACGCCGGCCTGGTCCACTGGCCAGTAGACGAAGGCTGCCTTGCCGTAGATCAGCGAGATGGGCACCGGACCAAAGTCGCGGCTATCGCTGGAGATGTTGCGATGGTCGCCCATCACCCAGCACTCTTGCTGGGGGATGGTCATCTCCGGCACAGAGCGGTCGTCGCGGAAGCGGCTTGGCACGTAGGGCTCCTTGAGCTTGCGGCCATTGAGATACACCGTACCTTGCACGATACGGAGCCGGTCGCCGGGGAGCGCGATGACCCTCTTGATGTAGCTCTTGGTATGGTCGCGGGGATAGAGAAAGACGACCACATCGCCGCGTTGAATGGACTCAAAGTGGTAGACGAACTTATTGATGAAGAGCCGATCCTGATCGGCCAGGTGCGGCAGCATGCTGGTGCCTTCCACGCGCACCGGTTGATACAGAAAAAGGATGATGAACAGAGAGATGGCCAGCGAGATCAGCATGTCCCGCGTCCATGAACCGGAGCGGGCGGTTTCTCCGCGGGGAGACATAGCGGCCAGGTTGCCATCATCTGCGGCTACGGCGCCGGGCTGGCAGGGATCCGGCTGTGCAGGCGAGCAAGCAGCGCCGCGAAGGTTGGCTTGGGGCGCGGCGGAGGGTTGAGCCGGCTGGCGGTTGGGCTCGGTCGGGTCCGGCGTCGGCAAGGAGTTTATTTCAGGCACGTTTGCTGGGACTCTTCGGCGGAAAGTTCGGGCCATCGCCCATCATTCAGCATATAGCTTAGACGAAGTCCGAGGCTCATGGTGGGCTCAGGGCGCGGGGGGACAGGGCGCGATGGAGGACTGCGGCAGATTCAGCCCAGGGACCAGGTACTTGCCGTCCAGTCCGCCGGGCGACCATTGCGCAACAATCTCCCTGGCCAGCCGCGCAATCGTCATCTCGCCTTCATTATCCACCGTCCACCCGCGGTCGCGATTGTCAAACGTGAAGATGGAGAGAATCATCGGACCCGTCTTGCCCATCACGATGGCGACATCGTTCCGAACCGCATCCAGAGAGCCGGTCTTACTGGCGATCGCCGTGCCGTTTTCCGTGGCGTCAACGGCTTCCAGATAACGAGGGATGGTCTCGCGGTAGAACTGGCTCTTCAGCATATTCAGAGCGACAGAGCATACGGCTCGGTCCCCGTTGTCAACTGGGGCGAAGCGGGCATCGCCCGGGCGAGTCGCAGTGCCAATCTGGTGAAGATGACAGAGACCGATGGTCTCCATGAGGTAGGCCATCTCTCGCGGAGTGGTTTTGCCCAGCCCAAACCTGGGCTGATCGGCAGGCATGGGCATCGTGGTGGAAACCATTACCTTTTTGTAAAGGTGCGTCTGCTCAAGACCCAGCGCCTGAAGCCGCGCGTTGATCGGCTCGATGCCAAAGCGGTCCATGGCCAAGTTGGCGGCGGTGTTATCGCTGACGATCACCATCAGGGTGAGGACGTCCTTGAGCGTGAGGGTAACCGGGGCATCCAGAAAGGTGAGGATTCCAGAGCCGCCGACGGCCTCATGACGGTGCAGAACGATGGGCTCGTCCCAGTGCGCCTTGCCCTGACGAATCTGGACCATGGCCTGATACAAGATGCCGAGCTTGATGACCGACGCGGTGGCCACCGGAAGGTCAGAGCTCACTCCCACGGTCTTCATCGTGTTGAGCTGAATGGCGTAAAGAGCGGCATGGCCAAGTCCGGCTTTTGCACGAGCATTCACCATCTGCTGGATCCGCCGCTGCAGGGTGGACTGCGAGCCCGCCAACCCGGCGGCTGAGGTTTGTGGCGACTGGCCCAAGAGTCCGGGCGAAAGCGAAAACAGAACGATAGAGGAGATGGCTAGAGAGGCGGTCCAATGGGAGATTCTTCGCATAGCAGCACGTACCTCACCGAGATCCAACGCTCAAAGGCGTAGATCCAAAGAGTATCAGCAAGCAGGTTGCGTCCGAAGGTTGAGAAGCATTTGCCCGCGTCCTGGTTTCACCTCAAGCCCAGCTTCCTCCTGGATGCGTGTTCTTTCTCCAACGGAGACCTCGGCTATAAACGCAGGCTAGTCCAGTCGGGTCCATCTGAAAGAGGCACTCAGAACACTATCCGGAGTGGATGCGCTACACTAAAGATGGAGATTCTATGGCTACGATGACCATGTCTTCAACTCCGGGCGCTCAGACCTTGGTGGGGCCGGAGGGCGAGCTCGACAACCTCTCCACCGAACGGCAGAATGAGGCATCCGAGGGGCTGGATACCAAATCCGCGGTAGAGATTGCCAGAATCATCAATCACGAAGATGCCAAGGTTGCGGCAGCCGTAAAGAAAGCCCTCCCCGAAATTGCCCAGGTGATCGATACAGTGGCGCGCTCCCTGCGCGACGGAGGACGTCTGATCTATGTGGGCGCGGGTTCTTCGGGAAGAATCTGCGCGTTGGATGCCTCCGAATGCCCTCCCGCCTTCTCCACAGCCCCGCAGCAGGTGCAATACATCATGGCGGGAGGACCGAAGGCGCTGGCCAGCGCCTCCGACGTGAATGAGGATGAGCCGGAGTTGGGACGGCGCGACATCGCCCGGCGACGGCCTACGCGCAAGGATATCGTCATCGGCGTGTCCGCCTCGGGACGAACTCCTTATGTTGTGGGCGCTACCGAGTATGCCCGTTCCTGTGGGGCCAAGACGGCCGCAGTTACCTGCAATGCGAACTCAAATCTCTCCAAAGTAGCGGATATCAATATCTGTGCAGAGGTCGGGCCGGAGATCGTCTCCGGTTCGACGCGGATGAAAGCCTCGACCGCGCAAAAGATGATTCTGAACATGATCACCACCGGAGCCATGACCCGGCTCGGCTATGTGTACGACAACCTGATGGTGAACGTTCACATGAAGAACGCCAAGCTGGTGGAGCGGGGCATTCGGGTGCTGATCAAGGTCTGCGGAATCGACCGAGAAACCGCAATCCGGACCATCAAGTCGGCCGGAAAGTCGATCCCCATCGCCGTGGTGATGCTGAAGGCCAACGTGGACAAGATGGAAGCCGTGCGGCGGCTGCAACAGTCCGACGGCAATGTGCGCCTGGCCATCGAGGATTCACGTCTGGAGCTGTGAGTAGGCGCTGGGTGATCCTGCAAATTGCAGGCGACCTTGCACATAGAGAAGCAACCGCCCAGCCGAACGCTTCCTCGGCATCGTTCTCATAACTACTAATCGTTCTCATAACTACTAAAAGATGCCGCCTGGATTCCCACATCTCTGAACTGCGAGAGGGTGGAGCACCCTGTTCAGGCTCGCAGGGGTAGCAACGCCGTAACCTCCGCAAGGCAGGCGTGCATCCACATGGGCGCCCATCTAAACTGGGATGATGGACAAGTTTGTGATTCGCGGGGGAAACCCGCTACAGGGCAGCATCAAGATCTCCGGCGCAAAGAACTCTGCCCTGCCCTGCATGGCTGCGGCGATTCTAACCGAAGACGAAGTGATCCTGGAGAACATCCCGCAGGTGCGGGATATTGAAACCGAACGCAAGCTATTGGAGTCCATGGGCGCTGCAGTCGAGCTGGGATATGGCCGGGCTCAGCACCGTACCTCGATCCGCTGTGCCGTGCTCAGCGATCCGGTGGCGAAGTACGAGATTGTGAAGACCATGCGCGCCAGCTCGCTGGTGCTGGGACCGCTGATCGCTCGCACCGGCATGGCGCGGGTAGCCATGCCCGGGGGTTGCGCTATTGGGGGCCGGCCCATCGATCTGCACATCAAGGGGCTGGAGGCAATGGGCGCCACCATTCTCCAGGAGCATGGTTATTTGGAAGCGCGGGCCAACCGCTTGAAGGGCGCTCACATTGTCTTCGACAAGATTACCGTGACAGGAACCGAGGACTTGCTGATGGCCGCAGCGCTGGCCGACGGAGAGTCCCTGTTTGAGAACTGCGCGCGCGAGCCGGAGGTGGTGGACCTGGCGGCGCTGCTCCGCGCCATGGGCGCCAGAATCGAGGGCGCCGGGACATCGACGATTCATGTTCGAGGCGTAGCCAGGTTGCACGGCGCACGGCACAGAATCAACCCTGACCGCATCGAGGCTGGAACCTATTTGATGGCGGGAGCCATCACAGGGGGCGACCTGTCTGTGGAGGGTTGCGACCCCGGGCACCTGAGCGCAGTTATTGGGAAACTGGAGCAGTGCGGCGTGAAACTGGAGGTGGGCAAGGAAAGTGTGCGTGTCCGCGGCGGCGGCCGGCTGCTGGCAAACGATGTCACCACCGAGGAGTATCCAGGCTTCCCCACCGACATGCAGGCCCAGTTCATGGCGTTGGCGACCCAGGCCAACGGAACCTCCCTGGTGACGGAGAACATCTTTGAGAACCGGTTCATGCATGTGGGCGAGCTGAACCGGATGGGTGCGAACATCACCGTGCAGGGCCGGACAGCAACGGTGCGTGGGGGGGCCAGGCTGCAGTCGGCGGCGGTGATGTGCTCGGACCTGCGAGCATCGGCGGCTCTGGTGCTGGCCGCGCTGGTGGCCGAAGGAGAGAGCATCCTGGACCGCGTCTACCACATCGACCGCGGATACGAACACCTGGAAGAGAAGCTGCGCGGCGCCGGAGCTCAGATTCGCCGCATGGGCGAGGTCTTTGCAAGACGATGAAAACCCAGGAACCGGTTGCGCGAGCAGGTCTCGCTCCAGCCGATCAAGCCCGGTAGGACCGTGTGCAACCACCTATAATCGAGGGGATGCTGTCTTTGGCGAAAGTCTGCGTCCTGCTTCCCGTTCTTCTGGCCATCGTGGCATCGAGTGCAGCGAAGGCAGCGCAAACCACGGCACAAACGCCCGCGGCTCCCAGCGGCCGTGTGGTTCTGGTGCTTCCCTTCGACAACCACTCCGGCGACGAATCCCTAAACTGGATTGGCGACTCGATTCCGGATACGCTGAACAAGCGCCTCAGCTCGGCGGGTTTTCTGACGATCTCCCAGGATGACCGCGTCTTTGCCTATGAGCATCTGGGGTTGCCCGCCGACTTTCGGCCGACGCGCGCGACCACGATTCGAATTGCCCAGCAACTGGATGCGGACTATGTGATTCTCGGCAGCTACAATGTGCGGTCCGGCACCGGGAGCACCCCGACAGGGCAGACCGCCCAAGGCCCGGCCAACAGCTCCATCACCATTCAGGCCAGCGTGCTGTCCATCGATCAACTGCGGCTCTGGCCGCCCGTGGATGACTCATCCGCGCTGATGCATCTGTTTGATGCGGAGAACGCGATCGCGTGGAAGGTTGCGGAGCGCCTGGATCCGCGGTTGCTCGTCTCGGAGCAGACGTTTCTGGCGGCTCCGGGCGCAGTGCCGCTGCCCGCCTTTGAAGACTATATCCGCGGAATCAACGCCTCCACGGATGCGGAGAAGCTGAAGCGTCTTCAGGATGCGGTTGCGCTGGAGCCAAATTACCCAGCAGCTTTGCTTGAGTTGGGCAAAGAACAGTATGCGCAACGCGACTTTGAGGCAGCGGCCGCCACGCTGGCCAAAGTTCCGCTGTCCAAAAGGATCGCTCTGGAGGCCAACTTCTACTTGGGGCTGGCTGAGTTCAACTCCGCGAACTATGCCCGAGCCGAGGCCGCCTTCGCTTTTGTAGCCGGCCGGTTGCCACTGCCCGAGGTGGTGAACAACGAGGCTGTCGCCGTCAGCCGGCAGGGCAAGGACAGCGTCGCCCTGTTCCAGAGGGCGTCCAGCCTAGACCCCTCCGATGAGAACTACCACTACAACCTGGCCATCGCGCTCTTCCGGCGGGGCGATACAGGCAACGCGAAGAGCCAGGTCCAGGCGGCGCTGCGCCTGAAGCCGGACGACCAGGAGGCCAGAGAACTCGCGGAGGAACTGGAAAAAGTCAAGCCGGGAACGCGGCTGACAGAAGATGCGGTTGGAACGGCCGAGTCCGGGCAGGAGATAGAGCAGGAGGCTTTACCAGGAGCCAGTGTCACCGATAGCGGCTTCAGCCCGCTGGAAAGGATCGAGAGAGGATACTCGGAGACGAGCTTCCGCCAGGAGGAGTTTCAGCTCGACCAGATGCGCGCGGTCCGTATGGCGATGTTGCCGGCCGACCAGCAAGCGGTGGACGAAACCCAGGCCGGCCACGAATATCTCTCCGAAGGGCTGCTCCCCGAAGCTGAAAAACAGTTTCAGTTGGCGCTACGGGCCAATCCCAACTCAGCCGATGCCCATGCCGGAATGGCGCAACTGCGCGAGGCCAGCGGGGATGCCGCCGGAGCTCGCGATGAGGCGCGGACATCGCTGATTTTGAAGCCGAACTCGACGGCGCTACTGGTGCTGGCGCGGTTGGATCTGGCCCAGCAGCAGTTGGCGGCCTGCGCGGCGGACATCTCCCAGGCGCTGCGGCTTGACCCGACCGATTCCCAGGCGATTGCCCTGAAGCTGGTGCTGCAACAACGCGGGCAACCAGTTCCGCCGGTGCTGCAATAGGCGTCTGCGGAGGCGCTCCATGGTTCATCTTTGTCAAGACCAGATACACCGCCTTTCGCCTGATGTGGCTCTGCTGCTGGTGACCTTGGGAGTGCTTCTGATCTATTTGGAGTTAAACCGCCCGGGATGGTTCTGGAGCCTGGCCGTCGGCGTTCTGGCCGTGCTGCTCGGAGCGGCGGCGCTCGGCCAGCGGGAGTTGAACCCGGCAGCCCTGGGTTTGGTGCTGGTCGCCATCTCAATTTTTTTTCTGAATCTGCTGCGGCGGCTTCAAGTTGCGTTGCTGTTGGCGGCAACGCTGGCCATCGTCATCGGATTTCTGCGCCTGGCGCCGGCTGCAGGCACGAAAGGGGTCCATACCGTCACGGCCGCGGGATGCGGCCTGGCGCTGGGCGCAGGAACTTCCCTTCTTACCCGAATCGCGCACCGCGCCAGAACCAACAAAGGTTTAGACTGAAGTAGAGCGCCATCTCGCGCCCGGAGCCTTCACGACTTGATTCGCAAAGCCTTTTCACTTCTTGCCCTGCTCCTGTTCGCCGGCGTCACCCAAGCGGCATCCGCACAGACGACGCCCCCACCCACCACCCTTCAAAGACAACTTCGCAAGTTTGAATTTTCGTTCCAGGGCGCCGGTATCTACAATAGCAACGTCACCGGAAACGTGATTTCAGGATTTGGCGCCACTGACCAGGGCTTGAGCCTGACCGAGCATCCTTCCAACACCTTCGGTATGGTGATGTCGATTGACTTCCCTGCAACGCCCTACTTTGGGGTGCAGTTCAACTACGGCTACTCTCGTTACGACGAGAACTTTGAAGGGCCCGCCGTCGCCAATTTCGATGCGACCCAGAACATCGGGGCCACGCCGACCACCGACTACCCGGTTCAAACCGATGTGGAGGAGTACACTTTAGGCTATCTGGTCGAGATTCCATATACCATTGACGGCCTGCAACCGATCTTTTCCGCGGGATTTGGACCCATGGCCTTTAAACCCACCCCCCTGGGAGGCGAAGAGCAGCAGGAAAAGGCGCGAATGACCTACTACTACTCGATGTCCTTTCAGAAGGACTTCAGCCACAAGTTCGGCGTGGACTTTGGGTTCCGCCAGTTGTTCTTCCTGGCGCCTGATTTCGGACAAAATTACTTCCTCATTCTGAAGCACACCACCACCTATGAGCCGACCGCCGGCTTCTACTTTCGCTATTAGGACCGGGCTGACTCAGGGCCTCCCCGACCGCATCGGGGCAGCCGGCCAGCCAGTGCTGCCCGGAAGAGGGGCAAGCCGGGGTTGTCCGAGGATGCCGTGGATACGGTTTTGTTCTACGGACCTGTTGGAGCTTTCCCCGCGGAACGGGAGTCTTTCGTCATGACGCGAAACCTCAGAGAAGACGGTGAGGAGCAGCGCCAGTCAGAGCGTGAACTAACGCTGGGTACGGGAACCTTGCTCGGAATATTCCTGGCCCTGGTGCTTCTCTGCGGAGGATTCTTCGGCTTCGGCTACCAACTGGGAAGCCGCAGCGTCAAGGCCATTCCCGTGGCCGGCTCCTCCAGTTCCGGAGATGCTCAGCCGGGAAGCGATCTATTCAACAGCTTCAAGCCCGCGGCGGGGTCGCCGGCGGAAGCCGGCCAGGCAGGCGAGTCCTCCTTCTCCGGACCGAGCGCCGGGCCTGACGCCGGCGGCCTATCCCCGATGGCTTCCCCAGCCCGCTCAGCGGCTGGTTCGGTCACGGCGGCCAACCCGGCCGTAACAGCCCGGGGTAACGCTTCAACCTCCGCCATGGGATCTGAGTCACCCTCCGCCGTTACCACACCGGCGGCGCCAATGGCTGCCGGGCAGTTCATTGTCCAGGTAGCGGCTGTCTCCCATCAGGAAGATGCTGAACTGCTGGTGAGTGCGCTGCGCGCCAAGGGGTATCCGGTGAGCGCTCATACGGAGCCCGAGGACAAGTTCTTCCATATCCAGGTGGGCCCGTTTCCCAACCTCCAGGATGCCAATGCGGCCAAGCAGCGTCTGCTGGCGGACGGGTACCAGCCCATCATCAAGTAATCGCGCCGCGGTGGACGCCCTCAGATCTGGCCAAGAGCCATTCGCATCTCCCGGCTGACGGTCTCCATCAACTCTTCCCGGGAGGAGAAGTCCCTGGGACGGAGCGCGGGCAAAAAGCGCACCGTCGCCAACCCCGGATCGACCTTCATGCTTCCCTTGCGCATCATCCTGCCCGTGCCCTGGATGATGATGGGAACCAGAGGGGCGTTGGTGTCGGCGGCGAGAAAGAACGCTCCCTTCTTGAAAGGGAGAAGATTGCCGTCCAGTGAGCGGGTCCCCTCCGGGAAGATGAAGATGTGCATACCGCTGCGCAGAGCCTCCGCAGCCAGAGCTACGCTCCGCTCCGCCTCCAGCTTCGAATGGCCGCGCGCTACGGGAACGTACTTGCCCAAGCGCATAGCGGTGCCGATGAGCGGAACCTTCATCAAGGACCTCTTCAGGAAGACGCTGCACATCCCGGGAATTGCGGGAAGCAGAATGGGCGGGTCCAGGTTTGAGACATGATTGCTCAGGAAGATGCAGGACTCTCCCTGGGGAATATTCTCCGCGCCAAGGACGCGAACGCGAATGCCCGCCACCCAAACGCCGGCCCGCATGGAAAACATGGCCCAGCGATACATGGTGCGGATATTGCCGCGCAGAAGCGAAAGGGGGATGCCCACCAGGGCCGAGGGAATGCCGAAGAGGGCAAAGACGAAAGCCATGCGCAGCGCGGAGAACATGTCGATTCCAAGTAACGGTGTACGAGCAGGATATAGCGCCGCCTGACAAAGAGTGGCGGAGGTGAGGCGGTGGCGCAGCCGCCGAGAAGGGCGGGGGAAAACTTACCCGAGCAGGCTGTTAGCGAGCTTGACGTAGAGGTCAACACACTCCAGCAGCTCGGATTTGCGGATGTGCTCGTCCGGAGTGTGAGCCACCAGGATGCTGCCGGGACCCAGCAAAAACGGCTCACCCCAGGCGGTGAGCGAAGGGATGTCGGTGGTGAACTTGGCAACCGTGGTCTCAAAACCGGGAACGGCGCGCAGTTGCATGTAGGGCAGCTTCAAGGTGAAGTGAACCTCGCAGCGGCCCGCGGCAGCCCGGAGGATCGCCTCCTGAATCTCTTCCGAAGGACCGACCAGGCGAATCAGAAGCAGGGCCTCGGCGTTGTCTGGAACGACGTTGGGGGCGATCCCGCCGCGCAAAACGCCGATGTTGAGGGTGCTGTCTCCAATGCCCTCGACCACCGGCAGTGACAGAGCCTGGATGTCGTGAAGCACGGCCAGCAGCTTGTCGATGGCCGATTCGCCCAGCTCCGGATAGGCCGAATGCGCCATCTTGCCGCGCGCCCGCAGTTCAACCCGCAGGCAGCCCTTGGAAGCCAGCGCCAGACGGTTCTCCGTAGGCTCGCCATTGATAAGAAAACGCGATCCACGGGGCGTCTGGTTGGCAACCAGCGCGCCCGCCGAATCGCGCTCCTCACCCACCACATAGAGCAGGCCAATCCGCTTGCCGGCAGCGGCCAGCTTCTCCGCGGCGGCGATCTGTGCGGCGATGATGCCCTTGGCGTCACAGGCCCCGCGGCCATAGAGAAACTCCGCATCCTCGCGGCAGGGACCAAGGAACGGAGGAACCGTATCCATGTGCGAGGAGAGAACCAGATCCGGGGTCATGCCGGGCTGCGAGGCGTAGATGTTGAAGCGCCGACCCGAGCCGGCATCCGGATTCTTTGCCGGATCCGGCTGGGGCACGCTCTGGCGCTCGACATCATAGCCCAGCCGAGCTAGAAAGCCAGCCAGAAACTCGCCCACACGGGCCTCGTGATAGGTGGTGGATTCAATGTCGACCAGTTGCCTGGTGAGTTGGATGGGGTCGATAGACATTAAGCCAAGCATAACCGAAGGCCG
>JAJYZE010000345.1 GCA_021800195.1 Acidobacteriota bacterium | reverse complement strand
CAAGTTGCCGCTGGTGCTGCATCTTCGCGTTTCGGCGGATGATGTGCTGAGCGCCATGCTTGATTCGCCGTCTCAAGGCGCGATGAGTCTGCCTTGCGCGGATGTGAAGCTGAGCAGCAAAACGCTGGATTTTGCTGTGCCGGTGGTCCAGGGCGCCTACCGCGGCGCGTTGACCGCGGACGGTAGGACGCTGACGAGCGCCTGGCAACAGAGGGGACAGTCGATGCCGCTGGTCTTCCACCAGACGGCGACGGCGGGGAGTTGGCGGCAGTCCAGCCTTCGCTGGTGGAGGGTGACTGGGAGGGTGCGCTACGAGCTGGCAGTGTGACGCTGCGGCTTGTCTTCCACTTCCACACACAGCCCGGCGGAGCCATTGCGGGAGCGCTCGACTCGATTGACCAGGGCGTCATGGGCATTGCTTGCGCGCAAGTGATGATCAAGGGGAGAAAGCTGACGTTGACGGTTCCGGACGTCCATGGAGTGTATGAAGGCACACTGAACGAAAGCGGAAATAGCATCACAGGTACATGGTCGCAGGGCCAGCCACTGCAGTTGGAGTTGACGCGGATGGCAGGCGAGGCGAGCCAGATACCAAGGATGCTCCCAGCGCGGCCTCCGCTGGCGCCAAAGGAACTTTTCGACGTTCTTCGGCAGGAGTTTGCGCCTCTTGTGCAGGCGTGGCCGCAGGGCGGCGTCGTCGTCGGGGTGTTGGACCACGGGCAGCGCGAGTTGATGGCATTTGGCTCGGCGAAGACTGATTCGATCTTCGAGATTGGCTCGATTACCAAGACCTTTACGGCCCTGGCCCTGGCTCAGATGGTCTCGCAAAAGAAAGTGACACTGAACCAACCGGTGCGAGAGCTTCTTCCCGCGGGTTGGGTAGCCAAGCCGGATGGGCCGGAGATCTCCTTGCTGGATCTGGCGACGCACCATGCAGGGTTGCCGCGGCAGCCGGAGAATCTGAAGCCGCGCGAGCTGGCCGACCCCTATGCCGATTATGGTCCCCAGCAGTTACGGTCCTTCCTGAGGGAACATGGCGTGGGGCGAGCGGATAAGCCGGAGTTTCTGTACAGCAATCTCGGAGTGGGGATGCTGGGATTTGCCCTGACGCAGAAGGCCAGGATGCCTTATGAAGAGTTGATCCGGAAAGAAGTGACTGGACCGATGGGGCTCAAGGACACGGTGATCACGGTTTCGTCTGCGCAGGAGAAGAGGTTCATTCAGGGCTACCAGGGCGCGCACGATTTCGCCGGACCATGGAGCCTGAATGTGCTGGCCGGGGCTGGCGGGCTACGTTCCACGGCAGCGGACCTTCTGACGTACTGTAACCTCCTGATGCATCCGGAACTTGCCCGGCCAGCGACGGGGGCGGGAACAACCCTTTCAGAGGCAATCTCCATGCTTTTGGAACCGCGAGCGAATGTCGATCCGGGCGGGGTGGTGAAGATTGCTTTGGCGTGGCTGGTGCGGCCCGGAGAGGAAATGTACTTCCATGATGGCGGCACCGGAGGATACTCGTCGTTGGTCATCTTCCAACCGCAGAAGGACCGGGCGATTGTGGTGCTGTATAACTGCCAGGACATGATGCCCGGGCGTCCTCAACTGGTGGACCGGGTGGGCGAGAATGTGTCGGCGCTGCTGGATGGGAAAAGGACGCAGAGCCTGGATTGAAGCGTTCCTGTGTCGCTGGGTTTCCGACGCGGGTGGTTGCGACGCTTTCATTTCGTCCCGGCCGGCGAGCCTTACGAGGACCCCGAAAGCTTGCGCTCAGGAAGATTGAAGCATCGGATTCCAGTTTCCCAGGAAACTGTGCAGTGCCGACGTATACGCATCGGTTTGGCGGGCCGGAGGATACCGGCCCGCTCTGGAAAGGTGATTACGGGTGCAGAACCAGGGTGCGCTGCAACTGAAAGCTAAGAATGGTTTCGGCAGGAATCTTGACGGTTTTTCCGTGGGTGAATATCTGCGTACCGATCCCGCCGGCTCCGCCCGCGAGTGCGCCGATGGCTGCGCCGGTTCCACCGCCAAAGGCTGCGCCGAGCAGTGATCCGAGGGCGAGCCCACCGCCCCCAAACAGCGCCGTCCGCTTGTTCAAGCCGACTCCTTCCTGGCCTCCGACGGAGCTGGAATCGACGAGGTAGGGCGTACCGTTGACTAGAATCCCGTAGAGGTCGACGGCGTAGGCCTGGCCATGGATGCCGCCTTGCGAAGCGTCAATGACCTGAAGTTTGGCGCGGGTTCCGGCGGGGACCATGATGACTCCCCTGCTGTCGCGAACATTGTTCTGGACGGTGGCATCGTATTTCATGCCCAGGGTGTCCTTGGTGGTATCGATCGGGACGTCCGTGCGGACATCGATCTGCGTGCCGGCCGGTACGACGATGGAGTTACCCATGTTGGCCGCGCCGGATGGACCGTAGGCCACCGCGCCATTCGCCACAGGTGCGCCGTTCGCCATCAGCTGGCCAGGCTGGCCCATGGACGCATTTTCCATCGGGGCCGACGGTGATGGCTGCTCGGCGAAGATGATCGTGGTGACGTCAGCCAGCGGGAAGACGTAAGAGATGCCGTTCTGGCCATTGAAGGGAACGGTGGAGAGGCCAACCACTTGGCCACTATAGGCGTGGCCGCCACGCAGGGTGATATGGTCGGCGACGTTGGAGAAGACGATGGACTGTACCTGTGCAAGGGGGAAGGTGTACTGAGTGCCATGCATTCCTTTGAAGAGGAGTTTGCCGGTGGGTGCGCCAGTGAAGGTGCCGGAGTAGCTGCGGCCATCGTGCAGCACAACGATGTCTGCGAAAGATGCGGTGGTGAAAGCGAAGAACAGGACGAGGATCCCAGCCAGTTTTTTCATCATTTCCAGTTGTCTCCTTGCGACGTGGCGGCGCAGGTGTGCGCATGCCATCCTGATTATCGCTTAGCCGCGCAGTTTTGGGTGAAAGTGCCTGGGCCCAGCGGACGCTAGAGCGCATGGCGCCGGTCAGGAGCGCGGAGGGGCGCAGACCGAGCTTCCCGCACCCAGTTTGCTCAGGTAGAAAGCCTCACCGTGACGCATGCAGATGGCAAAACGACTGTCACCCCTGTCACGGATGCCATGGCGCAGCTTGCGACAGTCACCCAGCAGGCGCCTTTGTGCCCGGATCGGGAGGTTCTGCAGATTCCCGTGCGCGGCCTACGGCCTAGCGATCTTCCGCAGGACAACAAGCTCGAAGAGGCGCTCAATTATCTCGTATCTCGATGCCGCTTGTCGTCATCGCTGCCGAGCCGATACAGAACTAGGCGTTCGAGCAAGCCTCCGCGCTGTTCCAGGTCTTATCCGCGGAGTGGCAGAGAGGCTCCAGCGGGCAATCCAGGCAGCGCGGCTTGCGCGCAACACAGATCTGCCGGCCATGGTGGATCAGTTCATGGCTGAACTGAATCCAGTGGTGTTTGGGGATCGCTTTCTCCAG
>JAJYZE010000344.1 GCA_021800195.1 Acidobacteriota bacterium | reverse complement strand
GTAGAAGCCGTAACTGATGCGGCCCATCCATCCAAGCAGCGGATTGGAAAAGATCCGGCGCAGAAGCCCGGGGCGAAGGACCAGAGGGATGGAGGCTGCGGCCGCAACGCTTATGGCGGGTAGTCCGAGCCAGAACTGGAGTGGATCGGTGAGGTAGAGACTTCCGGAGAGGTAGCTGGTGTAGAGATAGATGGCGGATCCAGTGAAGAACCCGGGCAGGGCGTACTTCCGGATCAGCCGGTGAGTTCCGGGCTTGCGACCGCTGGGACTGTAGCGGCTACCCATGGCCAGAGAGGCCGCGCAGCCCAGGGCGATGGCGCCGCTCTGGGTGAGCAGGAAGTAGTCGAAGAGGTGATGGGCGCGGACTCCGGCAAAGGCCGGCATGGCGTAGATGGAGAGCAGAAAGAACAGGGTGATGGCGAAGAACCAGAGGCTGAGGCGAAGAGCATGGCGGCGGCTGTGGGCGAAGAGCAGGATAAGTGGCCAGAGGAGATAGAACTGCTCCTCCACGGCCAGGGTCCAAAAGTGATAGAGGGGCAGAGGGGAGGGGTTTTGTATGGCGGCGGCGGCCAGATGAGGAAGATTCTGAAGAAAGAAGGCAAAGATGGCAAACGGCTTGAGTTGAGCCAGGGTGGCGCCACGGAGCAGAGCGGCGCCGGCGGCGGCCAGCAGGGCAAGGCTGTAGATGGGCAGAATGCGCAGGGCGCGGCGAGCGTAAAAGTTGCGCAGGTGGTGCCCCTGGGCGACGGTATCCCACAGGCTGCCGGTGATGAGAAAGCCGGAGAGCGCGAAGAAGAGAACCACCCCCAGCCAGCCTGCCTGGGTGAACAGTCCGAAGAGATGGACTGCGGGCCGGGAGGATTGCAAGCCGCCTCCGTAGTGGAAGAGGAAGACCATCAATACGGCCAGCCCGCGAAGTCCATCCAGAGCGGCGTCGCGCCGTGCCCTGGGAGCCGATGGGCCGGAGCCGGGGGGCTGGGGGTGGGTTGAGGAGACCTGGCGAGATGCGGTGCTGGAACCTCCCGGAGCGTCACCCGGGGCCGATGCGGGGATCATCTTGTCCGAAGCCATTGGGCACAGCCTAGTAACTTCCGAGGCGTGCGTCAATGACGAGAAGAGAAGATGGAAAGAGAAGACCGGGAGGAGATGGTAGCATCTCAGCGATGCGGGAGATGGAAGATCCGGCAGAAGATGGGGTTGCGGCGCGCGCGCTGGAGCAGTCCGGAACGGCGGCGGCAGATGCGGTTTGGCCGCGGGAGCGACCGTGGTTGTTCGGGCTGCTGGTGGCCCCGGTCGCGGTGGTTGCCAACGGGGTACTCCAAGGCGGAGCTCTGGCGTTTCTGTTGAGCCGCCAGGGAGTTCCGGAGCTGCGCGCGTCGCAGATCATCTCTTTGCTCGCCCTGCCGACGACGATCTATTTTTTGTGGAGCCCGATCACCGATTTTCTGGTGCGGCGCAGAACCTGGCTTCTGATCAGTTCCGTTGCGGCCGCATTGGGGATGGTGCTGGCGTTGCAACAGCGGCGGCTGGATGGCCGCATCTCAGTGGCGTTGATGTTCTTCAGCGCCTGTGCGGCGCAGTTGGTGGTCTCCAGTTGTGGCGGAATGTTGGGAGCGTTGCGGAACGAGCGTGCCAAACGCGTGGCTGGAGGGTTTTACCAGGGCGGAGGACTGGGGTTTGGCGCGGCATCGGTGCTGGTGCTGCTGATGCTCCGGGAGCGTGGAGAAGAGGCAAGGATCCCTTGGGTCGCCGGGCTCCTGATTGTGGCGCCGGCGTTCTTTGCCCTGGCGGCGCCTCGGCAGGAACTGTTAGTTGAGCACGGCATCGGGCGCACGCTGCGCCGGATCTGGGAGGAGTTTCACGGAACCTTTTTCAACTGGCGCGCCCTGCCGTACACCGTGTTGATGCTCTCTCCGCTGGCCACCGGGGCGGCGGTTGGGCTGCTGACGGGTGTCGCACGGAGGTATGGCGTGGGCGGACAACAGGTGGCGTGGATGAATGGGCTGGGCGGAGCGTTGTTGATGGCTGCCGGGTCGCTGGCGGCAACGTTGATCCCGGCGCGGATTCGAGCCTCAGTGGCCTATCTGACAGTAGCCCTGGCAAACGCCGCGACGCTGGCGGTGCTTTCTCTGGGTCCATTGCGGCAAGATACTTATTATGTTGGGGTTGCGCTTTATCTGCTGACGGTCGGCATGGGCTATGCGATGTTTACTGCCGTGGTGCTGGAGTTTCTCGGCAGCTCCGGCAAGAGTGGGAGCAGCCGTTATGCCATTATCAACTCGATGGGAAACGTGCCGGTGGTGTACATGCTCGCGCTGGACGGGTGGGGCGGGAGCCGATTTGGCGTCAGGGGATTGCCCGGAACCGAGGCGGTGATGGGTGCTCTGGCGTCGCTGCTGCTGCTGGGATACTTTTTGACGTTGGGGCGCAAGCCAGGAGATTGAGTACCACGGTTCGGGACGGTCCATGCCTGCTTCCGTCCGGATGGGTACAGAGTTGCAGCGCGCGGGGAAGGATTTGGAAGTGGTGGGGGCTCTGGCCGGAGTTTTTGCAACTTCGGAGGGAGATTTCTCATCATAAAATTTGACAATAAGTCACTCAGATGGGAAGCTAGAGTGAGTTAGTCGAGATTTGGGCGGACCGCCTTCAAGGATGGACAGGGATATGGGAAAGATTATTGGAATTGATCTGGGAACCACGAACAGCTGCGTGGCGGTGATGGAGGGTGGAGAGCCCAAGGTGATTCCCAACGAAGAGGGTGGGCGGACGACGCCGTCCATTGTTGCGTTTACTAAGAATGGAGAGCGGCTGGTGGGTATGGTCGCCAAGCGCCAGGCGATCACCAATCCGGAGAACACCATCTATTCGATCAAGCGCTTCATGGGCCGCCGGCTGGGCGAGGTGAGCGATGAGATGAAGATGGTGCCCTACAGGGTGGTGCCCAAGGGCGACAACGTGGCGGTGGTGGCGCAGGGCAAGGAGTACACGGCTCCTGAGGTCTCGGCGATGATCCTGCAAAAGCTGAAGAAGGCGGCCGAGGACTACCTGGGACAGCCGGTGACGGAAGCGGTGATCACGGTTCCGGCGTACTTCAACGATGCGCAGCGGCAGGCAACCAAGGATGCGGGCAAGATCGCCGGTCTGGATGTGAAGCGCATCGTGAATGAACCCACGGCGGCGGCGCTGGCCTACGGGTTGGACAAGAAGAAGGACGAGACCATCGCTGTCTACGACTTTGGCGGGGGCACCTTTGACATCTCGATTTTGGAGGTGGGCGACGGGGTGATCGAGGTGAAGTCGACCAACGGCGACACCCATCTTGGCGGCGACAATCTGGATCAGCGGATTGTGGACTGGCTGATTGCGGAGTTCAAGACCGAGACTGGCCTGGATCTGACGGCCAAGGGCAACGAGATGGCGCTACAGCGCCTGAAGGATGCCGCGGAGAGAGCCAAGATTGAGCT
>JAJYZE010000343.1 GCA_021800195.1 Acidobacteriota bacterium | reverse complement strand
CTCCAATACTCGCCGCACCCTGGAGCGGGTTCCCAACGACAAGGCGGACTGGACGCCGCATAGCCGTTCCATGCCGATGGGCAAACTGGCGATGCACTGCGCCACACTGCCGTTGTTTGCCTTCTACATCGTGGAGGACGAAGGCATGGACATGGCCAGCTCAAAACGCGAGCATGCGTCGCTGGTCTTCGAGTCGCGGGATCTGTGCCTGGCGCGCCTGGACGAGTCTGCCGCCATGTGCCGAAAGGCGCTGGCGTCAGCCAGTGATGAACACCTGGCGAAGCTCTGGCCGTTCTCTTTTGGCGCGCAGACCATCCTGAACGAGCCACGCTCCAAAACCTACAAGCTGCTTTTCCTGAACCACATGATCCACCACACCGCCCAACTGGGCGTCTACCTGCGGTTGAACGATATTCCAGTGCCCGCACTGTATGGACCGTCAGCGGATGAGCAGTGGGAAATGCGGAAATAAGCGAAATGGAAGTGGATGCCTCCCAGAGCTTCGGCCGGAGCGCAAAGACCGCAGCTAGCCTGCCTTCTCGCTCAGCTCCGCCCAACGCTGGTAGATTGCGTCGTGTTCGGCCCGAGCAGCGTTCATCTCTGCCAGCGCCTCGGTGAGCGCAACCGGGTTTGTGACGACGGCCGGATCTTCCAGCCTCTTGCTCGCTGCTGAGAGCCGGTGGTCTGCCTTGTCAACGCGCTCCTCCATACCGTCGAACTCCCGCTGCTCCAGATAGGAGAGTTTCTTGCGGCTCGGCGCAGACGAGGAGGCCGACGCTGCGGCGGTGTTCAATGGCAGCTCCGTGCCCTGCTGCGCAGGCTCGGCGTCCGCGCCGCCAGATTCTTCCTCCCTCCACTGTTCCCATTGCCTGTAGTCGGCAAAGATCCGCGCCTGGCCGCGTCCATCCAGTCCCAGCACGATGTTGGAGACGCGATCCAGCAGATAACGGTCATGCGTCACCAGCACCAAAGCCCCCTTGAACTCAAGCAGTGCCTCCTCCAGAATCTCCAGCGTGGGTATATCCAGGTCGTTGGTCGGCTCGTCGAGCATGAGGACATCGGCTGGCTGCAGCATCAGCCGCGCGATCAGCACCCGGCCACGCTCACCGCCGCTCAACCGTTCCACAGGCTGGTTCAATTGGTCGCCAGTGAACAGAAACCTGGCCGCATAACTGGCTACATGGACCACACGGTCCTGGTAGACCACTGCATCGGAGTCCGGAGCTAATGCCCTCCGCAGAGTGAGTGAGGGGTCAATCTCGCGCATCTGTGAAAAGTAGACCGTGCGCAGACCCTGGGCACGCTTGATCTCGCCGCCCGCAATCGGGATTTCTCCGGAGATAGCGCGCAGGATGGTCGTCTTGCCGCTGCCATTGGGGCCTACCAAGCCGAGCTTCATGCCGTTGGTCACGCTAAAGCTGACTGCGCGCACAATCTCCCGCCCGCCCAGAGCGATACTCACGTCGTTCAGGGCGATCAACCTCCGGGTCTGACGGTCGGTTGCTGCGAACTCGATTCCCGCGGTTGCTGTGCGGGTGCGGGCGTCCACGTCAGCGAGCTTGCCGATCAGCTCCTGGGCGTTGTCGATGCGCGCCTTGGCTTTGGTGGCCCGCGCTTTGGGCCCGCGCCGCAGCCACTCAATCTCTGTCTTGACGCGATTGCGCAGGCTCTCCTGCATCCTGCTCTGGGCCTCCTGGTACTGCTCGCGCCCCTCCAGAAACCTGGAGTAGCTGCCACGCACCCGCAGAATGCCCTCAGCATAAAGCCGATTCAACTCCACGACCTCGCTGGCTACGTTCTCCAGGAAGTAGCGGTCATGCGAAACCACCACGCAGGCAAAACGGGCTGTCCGAAGCACGCCCTCCAACCACTCAATTCCTTCCAGGTCCAGGTGGTTGGTCGGCTCGTCGAGCAACAAGACATCGGGGTCAGTCACCATGGCCTCGGCGATGGCCAAACGCTTGCGCCAACCGCCGGAGAGGCTAGCTGCTGCGGTGTCCATGTGATTGGCTGTGGCCGCGCCCTGATCCGCAAAGCCGGCGCGTCCCAGCGTCTCGCGTAACCGTCCCTCCATCTCTTCACTTCCGAAGCTGGAGTAGGCCGAGTTCTCCGCACCCCGCAGGGCGGATTCCAAAACACCGCGCACCGTAAGTCCAGCGGCGAACTCGGAGATCTGGCGAACGTAGCCAACCCGGGCTCGACGGCGCACAGAAACCTCTCCGCGATCCGGCTCGACTTCACCGGCAAGCACCGCCAGCAGCGTAGACTTCCCAGCCCCGTTCGGGCCGATGAGGCCAATGCGGTCGCCTTCATTTACGGCAAAGCAGATGTCTTCAAACAGGGGTGTCGCCCCAAAGCGTTTCGAGACGCCTTGAGCATTCAGAATCGGCGGCATGGCTTCAGTTTACCGGTTCTGCCGGCGGGGCACTGCATAGCGGCTGATCGCCAGCAAGGGAGGAAGCGGCGGAAGCTCTACTCCAGATCGAAGTCACGCAGCGGCTTGCCCGTCAGCGGCGACTCCTTGGCCTTCTTCACCGCCTCAGCAAACTTCTTCGCCATCACGTCTTCTTTGTTTTTTTCCGCCTGAACGGATTGGGCAAAGATCGACTCACGTCGTGCGTCCTGCTCCTTGAGCGCCCGGGCCGCTGCGCTCAGGTCCTCGAAGGTCTTCTTGCGCGGCGCCGGCGTGTGCGCGATCACCGTACGGCTGATCGGGTCTACCTTCAATATTCCACCACAATCCGGGCACATCACCTCAAATGGCTCATCGCTCAATCCCATGACACACAACCTCAGCTAACGATTGTACGGCGGCGGAACATACCTGTTAGGAGAAGCGAGGAGTATCGCGCAGCGCCCAGATGAGGGCCACCACCCAGCCAATCAGGGTCCAGCCAAAGAACAGGTTAACCAGAAAGATCCACCAGAAGTTGTTCGCGTGGCGGGAGCCAGCGACGAAGGTGGGCAAAAAGTGGATCAAAATCACCACGGCGCCCATCAGGACTAAAAGAAGAAGCGGTAATCCCAAAATATAAGCCATGCCTTGCAGTATGCCTCTGAACGCACTCTGTGTACATGGAAATCAAAGAGAAAGCACCAGGTGCTCCGCCCGCTCGACGGACGCATGTTGGATCAGCTGTGCGGCCAGATCCTCGTCGTGGCGGGCCAGAAACCAGATTCCTCCCAGCACTCTTTCCTGCAGATGTCCCTCCGGGAACAGGTTCAGCATGATGGCCGACGCATGCCTGTTCAGGGAAGATTCTTTGTGCACCTCAAAGTTCGCCGCCATGCGGCGCAGGCGATTCATCTGGTAACGCATCTTGCTGGCTGAAACCCCTGCGGCGCGGCCCAGCTCCGCGCTGAGCGAAGCCATGTAAGCAGTGAGCGCTGCCAGCTCAGCTTCCAGGGTGTTCCCAACCGCTGCAAGTTTCCGTTTGCCTTCGATCGGCATGGCGCGGGCGCCCATCTT
>JAJYZE010000031.1 GCA_021800195.1 Acidobacteriota bacterium | reverse complement strand
TCCTGTGCCACATCGAAACCATAGATCGTAAACAGGCTCTTAGTACTGCGGTACGGTGGCGCCCTTTCCGGTGCCTTCCACCACGGTGTAGATGCCATCGACGCCGGGCAAGTGAACCTGCTCCACCTTTCCATCCGGCCAATGAACCTCGACGCGATTGATTCGGGAGGCTGCTCCCAGACCGAAGTGCAATCTTGGATCGGAAGAGGATTCAAAGCTGCCGCCACTGACCACATCGGCCCGCTGGCAGAAGCCGTCGGCGGTGAGGTAGACGGTGGCTCCAATGGCGTCACGCGGGCTTCTGGGTCCGCCCACCAGATGCAAATCAACCCAGTGATTCTGGTTCTTCACCACGTCGCGCAGCAGCGTGGGCGGGCCATCGATGTTATTGATCACCACGTCAATCTTCCCGTCGTTGAACAGATCGCCAAAGGCGAGGCCACGCGCGGCCTGCGCCTCTGCGAGGCCGGTGCCCTCTACGGCCGGAACGAGCTCCAGTTTCCCTTTGACGTTGTGGAAGAGTAGCGGGCGTTGCTTCCAGGTGGTTCCCCAGGGGTGTGCGTCGACCTGGGGGTACACGTGGCCGTTGGCCTCAAAGAGATCCAGCCAGCCGTCGTTGTCATAGTCGAAGAATCCGGTCCCCCATCCAAGAAAGGGTATGGTGGGCTGAGCGATGCCGAGCATATCGCTGGCATCGGTGAAATTGTCGCCTCCGTCGTTGCGGTACAGAACTTTGTAGTCGTCGGAGAAGTCAGTGATGAAGAGATCGATGCGGCCGTTGTGCCACAAATCTCCGGCTGCGATACCCATCGTCGCGGTCTCCCGGCCGCTTCCATTCAATGCGAATCCTGAAATATAGCTGTCATCCTCAAAGCCGCCATGGCCATTATTCATGTAAAGGTAGTTGGGAGTGGAGTCATCGGCCACCAACAGATCCATCTTCCCGTCGCCGTTGAGGGGAATGAACAGCGAGGCCAAACCGTAGTAGTGTGGGGGGTCCGACGTCCCCGTCGCTTTGCTCACTTCGGTAAACGTTCCGTCGCCGTTGTTGCGGAACAGGTGATCCGGTTCTCCCTGCAGTCCGCGTGGACCACACATCACATCCACACCGCGAAAGCGACACTGCCAGTGATTCACCTCCGCCGACCCCGGGGCCGGCGGATATTTCAGATCGTAGTGCACGTATCCCGGTACGAAGAGATCCAGCCGCCCGTCGCCGTTGTAGTCTCCCCAGGTGGCCCCGGTGGACCAGTTGCCCAGGGTGACGCCGGCCTGCTCGGCGGTGTCGGTAAAGGTCCCGTCGTGGTTATTGTGGTAGAGGCGGTTGTGACCAAAGTTCGAGACAAAAATGTCCGGCCAGCCATCGTTGTCGTAATCCGCCACGGCGACGCCAAAACCCCAGCGATCGTTGGTGACGCCAGCGTGCTGGCTCACGTCAGTGAAGGTTCCGTCGTGATTGTTGTGGAACAGGGCCGCATGCGGCGGCGTGCTCTTGCCGGAGAGCGAGTCGTAAGTGGCGCCATTGACCAGGTAGATATCCATCCATCCGTCATGGTCGTAGTCCAGCAGCGCCACGCCGGACCCGATGGTCTCTAGAATGTACGGCTTCTGCTTCGTGCCCATCTGCTGCCGCCAGCCGGCCAGCCCGGAGCTCTTGGTCACGTCCCTGAAGATCACCGGTCCGGTTTTGACGTAGCCTCCCGCGGTAATGGGACGGTGCTCTGCATCATAGACCGGCGCTTGGGGAGCTCCGGTGCTGGATCCTCCCATGGTTGCTGACTGCTGCTGATCGGACTGCTGATCCTGTGGTCCGCTCCGCCCGGCCGTCCGCAGTCCCCCGGGCAGGGCAAACGCGCTGCTCAAAACCCAAATGGAGAGGCTCCAGCACAGCCCCATACGCAAGCCGAGCGCAAAGCGCTTGCTTTTTTTCTCTCGAAGACAACATCTCAACGAGTCACACCCTTGTTTTCTAACTGAGCTCATGCGCGAAGATGGTCTCCGGTCCGGATCGCCCCCGGGAAGAAGTTTATCCGATCGGCTTGGCCTGGACATTCTTTCGCGCCTTGATCCGTTGGCAGATGCCCCAGGCCTGCTTTGCCTGGGTGGGTTGGCCAAGCATCTGGTATGCCTTGCCCAGCAAAAAGAATCCCTGATCAAAATCAGGATCCAGTTTCGTGGACGTTTCCAACGGATGCACTGCCTCCCTGGGACGATCCAGGGTCAGGTAACACTGGCCCAACTGGAAGAACGCATCCCGGTAAGACGGATTGACGGCTACAGCCGCCTTCAGATAAGGAATGGCTTGCGCGGGCCGGTGAGACTCGCGCAGGATCCTGCCCAGCATGTAATTGGAGATGGGGTCGCTTGGATCCTGACTCAAGGCTTGCTTGAACTCCTCTTCGGCCTGCGGAACCTTGTGCTCTCTGTAGTCGATCAGGCCCAGACTGGAGTGCACGGCCGGGAACTTGGGATTGATGGCCAGGACGGCCTGAAACTCCTTCATGGCCTTGTCCTCTTCATACATGATGTCGTAGGCCATGCCGAGCATGAAGTGCGCCTCGGCGGAGTTGGGGTCCACGGCCATGATCTGATTGAAGACCTGGGTCACGCCGGCATAGTTCTTGGCTCTCCAATAGGCTTGCCCCAAAATATCCAGCGTGGGAAGATCGTCCGGTTGTACCTGGCTGGCGCGATCCAGGTAGACAGCCGCCTGCGGAAACTGGTTGAGGGCGAAGAGGTCCAGGCCGGTGAGGTCCAGCGACTGAAAGGTGGGAGTCTCTGCTGCAAAGGACTCCAGCAGCGGCAGCGCCTCCGTGTATCGATGAGCCTGGAAGTAGGCAATGCCCAGATTTCTGCGGGTAATGGGGTCGTTCCGGCGCAGCTTCAAGGCGCGCTGATAGATCACGATCGCAGCGTCAGTGCGGCCCTGCCGGACGACAGAGATTGCCAGATTGTTGAGTAGCTCCACCGACTGCGGGTCAAGTTTGAGAGCCTGCCGGAAATCTTGCTCCGCGGCAAGGTTCTCGCCTTGTTGCAACGCTCGCGATCCCTTGGCAACCCATTGCTCGAACTCCTCGCGGAGGGTCGAAGTCGCGGCTGAACTCTGCTGGGCACGCGCCGAAGTGGACAGCCATGGGACCAGCATGAGCACCCATGGCAGGCAAAACTGGATCGCAAAGGCGATCGCCCCGGTTCGCTCTGTCGCAAGCAGCCGCTGCATGCAAGAAGGCACGGATACCGAATACCACATTCCGGTTCGAGCGGCCAAGCAGGTGGACGGAGTCTTTGGCTTGCCCCGGCGCAAGCGGATAGGATGTCGAGGATGCTGACTCAGCCCTTTGCTGGATGGCATCCGGCCGGCACCGCAGATGCATAGGATCCGCGTTCTCCTGGCAGCCAACCCTGGATTCGAAAGATGCAACTTTTCCGTCGCAAGCCTCAACTCATTGCAGGCAGCAGCCACCCAGGGAGCCCGGACAGCGACTCTGCCGATACCCGCACTGGCAGAGCGGGCGGAAGATTGCTAGGCCGCCGGCATTGACGTCAGCAGTATTGCGGCCGGCAGTTGGACCGCCCAGCCTTGACCAGAATGGCGTCTGTCCACCGGAGAAGCTGTCCATCCGCTGGGCATACGGCTGTTGCATGCTGACGATGGTGGTCGAACCGCCGCCGCTGCTCATCGGTCGCCTGGTCTCGGCTGAGGGCGCAAGCACAGACCCGTTCCGTATCGCGGGGAAGAGTGCAGGTCTGGGCGAGCGAACTGTTTCCGCTTGCAACGGAAACGAGGTCTGTCCGCCCGCTATTCAGGATGAGGTCCCGTTCGCCCGCTCCTGGGAACCGGTTCGCGGATTTGCGTAAGGTCGCGTTCAACATGCCACTGTGGGGCGCTATCTGCCGAAGGCTCCATGGTCGAGCCGAGGATAGACTGACTATATCCAGCCAGATGCCGGTCGCGTGTGTGAGCGAACTGCCTTACCGAAGTGACGGCAAATTCCGCCTCCAGCGCTACCTCGAACCATGGTCTGCGGCATCCCGTGATCCACTTAAACCGCTGTGGATCCGGCTGCAAACCCATGACCGCAGGGTCGCTATGGGCGTCGAATGACAGATTCGCGAACAGGGTCGCTGTGCAGGGTGGAACGGGCGGCTTTCAGACGGATGATCGGCTAAAGCCGGCCTGGCTTCCCCTCTCGGCCGGCTTGCAGCCATCGCACCAAGGAGTGCGAGAAGCCATGCAGCAGAGCAGCGCTCCACCGTGCCACCTGCGCCATGTGCGTGGTCCTGGATAGCGGACAAGCAATGGAAAGACGATATTTTGACATTTTGGGGGCGTATCGATCAGTTCAAAAACAAGACTGCAAACAGGCTCGTTTCATTTCACCCTTTAAGAGAAAGGGAACCTCCCTGCGTCTGGCTAGCAGAGTGATTGATTTAAAGGGCTTTATAAGAACAATTTTACCATCTTCCAACGGCTTCCAGCGAGATAACTGTAACGGAGGAAGGCTTAGAGGGCCATTGCCAACCAATCTCCGGGTCAACTCTCCGTCCGTAGGTTGGTAAATACCCTATGCTCAATCGTTGGTTTTAGCACCCGCCCTGGGGGCATTGAGGGACGAATGCGGACTCCTTCACTTAAACGAGGATCACGAACAACGAAAAATCTGCCCAAATCGGGGCGAATTGAACTTTTTCTTGACAGGAAGATCAACCCATGACAGCATTTCGTCACTGACTAGTTCAAACTCCACCCATCGATCGATAGGTGGAAAAGGCAATCGAATGTATTGCCCATCGGATCCAGTTCGTTGATTGCAGACGTTGTGTTTCAGTTTTGCAACCAGGATCGAGGCCGAATAGAGACCTCGAAGGGTAGGAATCCAATTGGAGAGGTGATTTGGGATGCCAGGCAAAAAGATTCTTTTCTCAGCGTTGATTCTCGTGGCGGCGTGCTTTGCGGCTCCGCTGGTTGGCCAGGAACTCCAGGGAACCATTAACGGCTCTATCACGGACAGCACCGGAGCGGCCGTTCCCAACGCCAAAATTACCGTTGCTGAGGAGGAGGGCAACATTGCTCCCCGCACCGTGACGTCAAACAGCCACGGCTTCTACACCGTTACCAACCTACCTGCGGGCGATTACACGCTGGTGGTCTCCTCGCCCGGATTCGCGAACTTTCGGGCATCGCACATCGTTCTGTTCGTTTCGCAAACCCGCACGATCGATGCCAAGCTCCCGATAGGCAAGGTCCAGCAGACGGTCAACGTGAAGGAGAACGCTGAGGCGGTGGATACCACCACCAGCGCCTTGGAGGGAACAATCTCCGGCACGCAGGTTCGCGAACTGCAATTGAACAACCGTAACTTTGAGCAGTTGGTCACCTTACAGCCGGGTGTGGTTAGCGCCCTGCCCGACGTGCCGGGCTTTGGCCTGAGCAACACCTCCGCGATCGCGGTGAACGGCGCTCGGGATACGGCCAACAATTGGACCGTGGATGGTGCAGACGTCAATGATAGCGGCTCCAATGCCACGCTGCTGAATGTACCGAGCATCGATGCCATCCAGGAGTTCACCCTGGAGAGAAGCACCTACGACGCTGAGTTCTCTCGCAGTGGCGCCGGCCAGATCCTGTTGGAGACCAAGTCCGGCACCAGCGCCTTCCATGGGGATGCCTACGAGTTCGACCGTAACACCATCTTCAACGCCAACAGCTACTTCAACAAGCAGACCACTCCGATCACTCCGCGTTCGATCGAGCACTACAACGACTTTGGGTTCACCATCGGCGGGCCACTCTACATTCCGCATAAATTCAACGCCAACAAAGACAAGTACTTCTTTTTCTGGTCGGAAGAGTGGCGAAAGGTGAGCGCTCCGGAGACGGCTACATTTATTGTGCCCACCGACGCTGAACTGGGTGGCGTGATGGCGGGCAACACCACGGACGACGAAAATGCCGCGCAGGCCTCCAACAACTGCGTCACCTACGATAAAAATACCGGGAACAGCACGATCAATCCAGCTTGTTACAGCCAGAACGCAACGGTATACCTGAAGAACATTTACGACAATTTCAAGGCCAACGTACCCAACAATCCCAATGAGTACACTACAGGGTACACGCAACTCAATAACACTCGCGAGGATCTGGTTCGGTTCGACGCGCAACTCTCCCAGAAGGTACACTTCTTCGCGCATGCCATTCAGGATGAGACCCCGGAAAACTTTCCCTTGGGGCTCTTTTACGGAGCTGATTTTCCGGGCGTAGCCGGTTCGGCGGTCAATGCTCCCGGCGAGAATGTGGTCGGCAATCTGACATGGACAATCTCTCCGCGCCTTGTGAATGAGGCCGAGTACGCCTACACGCAGGGAACCATATCTTCGTCCTTCACGCCAGGGTCGGTCACGTTGAATCCGGAGGTGACCGGAGGGCTGACCAACAAGACGGAGTATACGGATCCTTATGGCCGCATTCCAGGCATCGGGTTTGAGGATGGAATCACCGGTTACGGCTACGGAAGCACGCCGTACTTCGAGCGCAATCTGGACAATACGCTATTTGACAACTTCACCATGATCGCCGGGGAGCACACGATCCGGTTCGGCGCCACCGTCTCGCAGATGTTGAAGACGGAGAACGCATCCAGCGGTGCTGCGTTTTTTGAGTTCAATACCTGGCAGGACTTCCTGCTGGGCAACGACTATTACTACACGCAGCAGAGCCGGGATACCATCCCCGACCTGCATTACACCAACTATGAGATGTACATCCAGGACGATTGGCAGGTTAGCCCCAAGCTGACCTTCAACCTCGGCCTGCGCTATAGCTACTTCCCGTCCCCAGCGGATGTGCTGGACACACTGGTGAACTTCGATCCCAAGTTCTTCATTCCAACCAACGCTCCGCAGATTGATCCAACGACGGGTAACTTCGCCACCGAGTCGCCAGCAACCTATGAGAATGGATTGATCTACCCGACGGGAACTGACTGCAGCCTGGCGCAGCAGGTGAACTCCGCTCAGGCTACCTGCTCTCCATGGGGGGCACACGTGGATCCGGATCCAAAGGACAACTTCGGCCCCCGCTTCGGTTTTGCCTACAACCCGTCTGGAGACAACAAGACAGCAATCCATGGCGGATTCGGCATCTTTTACGACCGTATGCTGAACGGCATTTGGGAGCAGAACGGCTTCCAGGAGTCGCCTGGTCTGCAAGTAGACACCGTCTATCACTCCTCCTTTGACGACCCATCCGGTGCCAACACCCCGCCTGTCTATCCAAACCGGATTACAGCCACCGGCACGCCGGTGATGAAGAATCCGAGCTACTGGGACTACAACATCACCCTGCAGCGTCAGATTGCTCCCAGCCTGGTGGCGTCCATCGGATACGTTGGAACCACGGGGCGGCACCTTCTGGGAGAGCGGGAGATCAACCAGCCCACGCTAGCCGCCCGAGAGGCGAACCCGACGGCCTGGGCCACAGCCGTGATGCCCTATCTGGGCTATGCGGCCTTTGAAGATCGCATCCCAGGGTACAACAGCAACTACAGCTCACTGCAGGTCTCTTTGAATGCCCGGGACTTCCATGGATTGACTCTGGGCGTCGCCTATACCTGGAGTAAGACCATGACCAACCTCTCCAACGACCGCGGTCAGGAGTCTTATGACACTTACAATCTGAACCTCGATTATGGAGCCTCGGAGCTCAATCAACCGCAGACAGTGAATATTACCTATGTCTATGATCTGCCGTTCATGGCAAGCCAACATGGAGTGCTGGGGCATCTTGCGGGTGGTTGGGAACTCTCCGGAATCAGCGAGTTTTACTCGGGAATGTCGCAGACCGTCACACAGTATCTGGATAACTTCAATAGCGGCGACTGCTCCGTCGCCGCCACCTACTTCACGCCGAATGAGCCCAACAATCCACCCTGTCCGACCACAGGACTCTATCCTGACGGCCTCAATATGGACGCCAGCGATATCGCTCCGCGCCCGGATCAGATCGCTTCCATCAAGCGGGCCAAGACGCAGTTGAACTGGTTCTCAGCCAGCTCCTTTGCGGACGCCTGGGGTCACTTTGGCAACACTTCCAACGGTTCCTTCATCGGGCCCGGCCTTGACCTCTGGGATATTGCGCTGATGAAGAACATTCAGGTGAAGAGCTGGGCGCAGTTCCAGTTTCGCGCCGAACTCTTCAACGCCTTCAATCACAACAGCTTCAATGGCGTTGGGACGGTCACCGATGCCTACTACAACTTCGGGCAAGCCATCTCCTCGCACGATCCGCGTGAGATTCAGCTAGGAGGCAAGCTCTACTTCTAGCATTCCAAGATCCTGTGGAGAAGATGCAACAATCTTGACCAGCAAGTCTCCTTCCCCAACGGGCGAAAGATCGCCCGTTGGGGTTTCTTTTCTGAAGGGACCTGGGCTGGGGCGTGTCTTGGCGTCCCATTTCATCCCAGCGGGCGGACCTGCTGCCAGGGTGGAGCGGGACGAAGATGACCTGCCCCCTTCTTCTCATCCATTCGTAACTGGAGTTTCCCGGTTTTGGTTTTGCTCTGAGAGTTTATTCTCATCGCGCCGTTGTCGAGGCCGTGCGGATGTGGGAAGCGCACTTTGCTTTCCACATCCGCACGGCCTGCTCTGTGCCGCAACTCGGCTGCCGGGCGAGTTCGAGGTACAGCCGGCAAAGCAAAACATAGAGGCCGCTCCGCGGCGGCAACTCGTGTGATCGATGACCGCATAGGAGATCTGGCTCTGCGCAAGAATCTGGAAGAGGCCTTGTTTAGCGGGGATGCTGAGATTCTTTGAGTCCGGCTACACTCGTTCCCATGAGGGAGAACGACTGGACGAGGGTGCTAGGCTGGCCTGGGTATAAGGTGGGCCGGGCTGAGATCGATGAACCAGCAAAACGACTGAAGCCGTGGGTGCGTCGTAAGCGGGGAAACAAGCGACTGATCTGCTCAGGATGTGGTGAGTTGGTGAGTGCTATTGCCGAGATCTATGAGCGGGAAGTGCGCGATCTTCCCTGGTCCGAGTGTCGGACTACGGTGGTAGTTGAACTGTACCGTCTGCGCTGCCCGCGCTGCGGTGTGAAGGCGGAAAGGGTTCCGCTGTTGCCGAGTAAAGCTCCTTTCAGCAAGCGTTTCGAAGATGCGGTGGGGCTGGCATGCGAGAGTGCCGCGGCGCGGCGCGTGGCGCTTCAATTCGGGCTTTCGACGAACACGGTACGGGCCATTGATCTGCGCTATCTTCAGCGTTGGTCGGAAAGCCGCAGGAAGCCCGCATTGCGCAACATGGGCGTGGACGAGATTCACTTGGGCAAGAAGCAGAAGTTCATCACCGTGGTGAGCAATCTGGATGCCGGCGAGTCGTTGTGGTTCGGACAAGGCCTGAAGAAAGACACCCTCGATGATTTCTTTGAGAAGCGGTTGAGTCCATTCCAGCACAACGCAGTCCAGGCCGCCTGTGTAGATATGTGGGACCCTTTCCGTCAAAGTATCGAGCAGTGGCTGCCGAAATGTCGAATCATCTATGACAAGTTCCACATCATGCAGCACGCCAACGCGGCTGTGGACGAGGTGCGGAGGGCTGAGTTCTTTCGCAAGGGCGGCGCAGCACGTACGGTGGTGAGGGGCAAACGCTGGCTGTTGCTGTCGCGCTGGGTGAATCTGAGCACGCAAAAGAAGCGCCAACTTAACGCGCTGTTTGCGCTGAACCGTCGAGTGATGAAGGCCTACCTGCTCAAAGAGAGCCTGGACCGGCTGTGGAACTACACCTACGAAGGGTCGATGTTGCGCTACCTGAAGAGCTGGATCGATCAACTACGTTGGCAGCGGCTCAAGCCGATGGAGAAGCTGGCCGACATGCTGCTGAATCATTTGGAGGGAATCCTGAACTACTGCCGGACCAAGGTGCGGATGGGAGTTGTGGAAGCGGTCAACGGCAACATCAAAGCGCTGCTCCGCCACGGACGAGGCTATCGCAACCTCAATTACCTGCTCCTTAAAGCGCAACGGCTAGCCGCCACCAGGACCGAATTCGTGGCTTTTCAGAAAGCCGCGTAAAACGTACATTTTTCCACTTTCTTGCTAAGAACCGGAGATCTTTCGATACGTCGCGGCTAAAGCGTTTTGAGTGCAGGTGTAACGCGACGCCTCGACCTCCATGGGCGTTTCCCCAATGAAAACGCCACTGCACGCCCTCTCCGGTGTACCCATCAACACTGAAAATGCTATAGAAAAGGCCAAAGACGGTGTCTGGGCTCACGCAGAGCCTTCATCTGAACCGCGGAGTATGGGTCGGTGAACCGAACCCAAAGGGGCCGGCTTATGTCGATGCGGTCGCACTCCCGCTTCTGCAAAAGTCTGTTCGTCCAAATCTCTTGTACCAAACGGTAAGTAACGCTCAGAGACCCGCGTTCCAACTTTTTTCGTCGAGCAAGCAACTCCTGCTATGCTAAGCTGCTCTCAAGCACAAGGAACTTGTTCAACGCCAAGAATCGAAGCGGAACTAAAGACTTCGAATGGTAGACATTTTTCGGAAGTTCGCAAGGATGCAAGCCAGAGAGTCTCTCGTCGGTTTTCGATCCATGCAGACGGTATGAGTTTCATCTCCTCGGCTCGGCGAGCAACTACGGAAAGGGAGCGCAGTCAACACGGAGCGTGTTGGGGGTTGCGCTTCTCGTCCCTTGGAGTGCCGTGGGCAGAGAACCAGGCGGCAGAGCAAGCAGCCATCGGTTCCGGCTGATGCCAAAGACGCGCTGTGACCGATGCCGCGCGTCGATCGATCATCTCAATGGCAAGCCAACGTTCGCAGGCTTTCCAACGATGTACGTGACTCTGTTTTCTTGAACGTCTCCACCTCCCTCGATCGTCTGGCAAGACCGCATCTTTTCCGCACCAGCTCCCGCGAGTCCTCTGTCTCTATGCATCTCCTGCATGGGGACAGCGAGCTCCCAAGGGTAGGAAATGGCGCGCCTAACTTTACCTTAGGAGTCTCCATGCGCAATCGTCGCGAATCAAACTCGGGATCTCTCGTCAACGCTCTCTTTGTAATGCTCCTGTTCGTCATGCCGCTTGCCACAAGAGCGCAGACGATCACCGGGAACATTGCCGGAACCATCACCGACTCCAGCGGAGCGGTGGTGCCGAACGCAAAGATCACGGCCAAGAATGTCGCCAACGGCTTTGTATTCAGCACGACCTCGGACCGGACAGGAGGCTACAGCCTTCGCTTTCTTCCGATTGGCGATTACACGGTAAGCGTGACGGCCAAAGGCTTTGCGAGTCAGATGTTTGGGCCCTTCTCGCTTGAGATCGACCAGACCGCCAAGGTGGATACGAAGCTGAAGGTCAGCTCGACTGCCACCACCGTGACGGTCGGTACGAACTACGTGCCGCTATTGAACACGACCAACAGCACCATCGCCACAACGATCGACAACAATACCATCCAGAACATCCCGTTGAATGGCCGCAACTTTTCCAGTTTGACGATCTTTCTGCCTGGATCGGTGGAAACCGCGCCAAGCGGCATGGTGGGCTCCAACGGCACCGAACGAGACACCAATCAAGCCGGCCAGACCTCCATCGACGGTCAACGCAACCAAACGAACAACTACCTCCTGGACGGCATTGAGATCAACGAGACCATCAACAACGTCATCGGCTACAACCCCAGCCCGGATGCACTTTCACAGGTACAAGTCATCTCCGCCAACGCTCCGGCTGAATACGGCAACGTGAACGGCGGCGACGTGCTGATGGTGCTGAAGAGCGGTACGAACAAATTTCATGGCAGCGTCTATTATTTTTTGGAGAACTGGCGCCTGGATGCCAACACCTGGACGAACAAGCACGCAATTCCTATCGTGCCCATCACCCATTACACGCAGCCCACCTTCGGCGCTACCATTGGGGGGCCGATCTTCAAGAACAAGCTGTTTTTCTTCGCTGATTATGAGGGTCTGCGTCATCCCACCTCAGGGCCTGGATTGGCGAGTGTAGCCACAGCCGCCATGCGCAAGGGGGATTTCAGCGCGCTCCTGGGCTATGGCACAGGAACTCAGCTCTACAACAACTCGAATGATTCAACCACAGGGCCGGTGCCTTACGCGAACAATCAGGTACCCATCACGAATCCGGCGGCTGCTTATCTCTTCTCGCACCCAAACATCTATCCACTGCCGAATGCCACGCCCATCGACGGCCTCATCGAGAACAATTATGAGGGCTTCACCAAAGGATTTACGCGCAACGATCAGGGCGACATAAAGGTGGACTGGGAGCCAAATCAGAAAGACACGCTCTCGGTTCGCTATCTGCAAGGCGAAGCCTCGAACGGCACGACGCTGGCCGTGCTTCCAATCACATTTCCTGGCATTAATTCCTATCCCACCAAGGGAATTGCCATCAACGAAGTACATGTGTTTTCAACCTCGATCGTGAACGAGTTCCGCGCCGGCTTTACTCGAGTGAGATGGATCCAGGGTAATCCTGTCGACACCACTGGAGTCTTCGGCCTCAAGGGGGACTCGATCCTTGGGATCGATGCGGTACAGCCTTTTACAGGGTTCTCTGCTTTGGACTTCAGTTGCAACGGTACGCCGGGATGTTCCAGCGTAAGCCTGCCCAGCGGCATCGGCAACTCGGTGGTCAATACCCAGATTACGGACAACACCTTTGAGTACGGTGATGACTTGACATGGGTGAAGGGACACCACAACTTGAAGATGGGCGCACAGTTCCTTCGCTACCAGCAAAATAACTACTACCCTGGAAACAGTGGAGCTGACGGATATTTCGATTACTACCCGTGGGCCACTGAGAATGTAGCGACTGGTGAAGCCGGTTACCCGGTGGCGGACTTCGCACTGGACGATGCCTCCAATATTGGCCAGGGAGGGTTGAACTCTAACGAGCAGGTAGCCGGTGACAACGGGCAGCGCCAATGGAGAGATGCTTATTACTTTCAGGATGATTGGAAGTTCCGTTCCAATCTCACATTCAACCTTGGCCTCCGCTACGAGTATGATCAGCCGATCTACGAGGTAAACAACAAGGAAGCCAACATCAACTTCGCTACCAAGGCAATCGAGTATGCGGGAGTGGATGGCAACAGCCGCGCACTGTACCCCGCGGTCTACACCGAACTGATGCCCCGTGTCGGGTTCAACTATCAGCCCGTGAACAAACTGGATGTTCGCGGCGGATTTGGGATGACGAACTATCTGGAGGGTACCGGAGCTAACCTGCGCCTTGTCTACAACCCTCCTTTCTGGAATGAGAAGATAGGGACCACCCCGACTCCTAACAAGACTGCGGACGGACCATTTTTCCAAGTGCAGCAGGGTTTTTCGTCAGGGTCCGCTCCCACCTTGGCGGGAAGCACATTTCGTGCATGGTACAAGGTGCAGCCTTCCGTTATCAGCGAGTGGAACCTGGGCGTGCAGTATGCGCTCACGCCCGAGACCAGCTTGAACGTAACCTACCTGGGCGAGTCTGGAGATCACCTGATTCAGGCGGTTGCGTATAACCAGTTAACAAAGCCCTGCGTCGTGAACGGCGTCATCGACACCAGCACCACCTCGCCCGCTTGCGCCACGGCGGACCCAGCCCCTTTTATCAACATTGTTGGCCAGAACGGATCCGTGGTTGGCACCACTAGCGAAGGCATGATGGATTACAACGCGCTGCAGGTCACGGTGCGTCAGCTTGTGGTAGGCGGACTGGAATATACGGTGAACTATACCTACGGCCACGCATTTACGGACAGTGACGGCTTCTTTGCGGTTGCGGATGTCAATGGACCCAGCCCCTATGCGCAGGATGCCTACAACAACCACGCCGAGTATGGTCCGTCAGGCATGGATATTCGAAATAACATCAACGGAACCGCCGTTTACACGGTGCCTTATGGCCATGGTCTGCGTTACGGTTCCAATTCAAACGCCATCGTGAACGGCGTTCTGGGCGGCTGGAAGGCGGCTGTCTCAGCCGTAGCATATAGCGGATTCCCTGAGACCGCCAATGGCGTCGATAATTCGGCTACCGGAGCCAAAGCCGCACGACCAAATCAGTATAGAAATCTGAAGATCGTCAACCGTTCCTTGAACCATTGGTTTGGTAACGGTCCGTCAGAGAAGGCCTGCACTGCCAATGGGGTCGACAACGGCGTCTGCGCCTTTGGCAATACGGCGCTGGGCACCTTTGGGAATGCTCAGGTGAACAGTCTGCGCGCGCCGGGGTTCCAGCAATATGACTTTTCGGTATACAAGCAGTTTCCCGTCTGGAGGTCTGGAATGCTCACCTTCCGTACCGACTTCTTCAACGCGTTCAACATCTCGAGTTACGGCAATCCGGATAACGGATACGCAGATACCAACTTCGGCGACATCGTCACTGTTCGCTCCGTTCCCCGGCAGATTCAGTTCTCTGCCAACTACAGCTTCTGACCGTTGCGGGCGAAGATTGAATCCAGATCCGCGCCCTTATACGGAGTGTAGGCGACTTCCAAAGCAGCCTTTGCCCCAAAACTTTTGAGGCGTCTCCACCTCGGTCCACCGGCCAGGAGACGCCTCAAAAGATTTCTAACAAAACCGACTCAATCCTCAAAGACCCACGTTCACCGCGTCGGCAAAGGATTTCTGAACGGATGGACATGGGATTGGAGAAGATTGGATCCCCGTCACTTTGGCAGATAGACATCGGCAGATAGGCATCGGCACCGGATCTGAGGTCGTTTGCCAGAGAGTTGCACGTCGTCCGGCTCAGCAGATTCTCAGCGAAGATTCGGGTTCAGCTTGGTCCATTCGCTGATCTCCGGGATGAGCCCCATCTCGATCACCTCATCACGAAGGTCGCAGAGATGGCGGTAGCTCTGGGCAAGGTCCCTTTGCTCGTCCTCGGTTCCAGTCACCTGGCATACCTCGGCTCCTTGCGGACTGAGTTTGGTCTCCATGGCCATCACGATGTTCGAGAACGGGCCTTGATTCACCCATGTCCCTACCGGCCAGCGGAAGGGCTCGCCGCCCATTACGGCTCGCAGCATCTCCAACGACAGGTAGGACGGGCTCTGGAACGAAGAGCGCCCTCGCAGGTTAATGATGTTCTTCCCACCCTGGATCACCCGCTCCTTAATGCGTGCCCAATCCTCGTTGGTCAGAGCGCTGGTTCCGATGATCTCACGCAAAGGCTTTCCATCCACCGCGGCTGTTGAGGCAAACACGGCCATCTGCTCGCCGTGGCCTCCGTAGGTGCGGCAGTTCGTAATGCGGTTGCGAAGCACCTTGAAGTGCTTGCCCAGTTCGCTCTGCAGACGGGTGCTGTCCAGCGCGGCCAAGGTCGTTAGCTGCGAGGGGCGAAGTCCGGAGTAGAGAAGGGTAATCAGGCCGGTGATATCCGCGGGATTGAAGATGACCACGACGTGTCTAACATCCGGGCACAGGGAGCGAATGTCTTTCCCAAGCTGGGCGGCAATCTCGGCGTTGCCCTTGAGAAGATCTTCACGGGTCATGCCGGCGCCACGCGCGGCACCCCCGGATGAAACAATATACTGCGCTCCGCGGAGCGCCTCTTCCACTTTGGATGTGAAGGTGATGTTTACATCGTCAAATCCGCAGTGATACATCTCTTCCGCCACACCCTCCAGAGGAGCGGCGATTGGGTCATAGAGGCACACGTTGGAACTCAGCCGCATCATCATCGCGGTTTGCGCCATATTCGAACCGATCATACCGGCCGCGCCGGCGATCACAAGCTTGCCATCCGTCAAGTAACTCACAAGACTTCTCCTTCTCACTCAATACTTTTTTGATCGGAGCCCCAGCGATCGCTGCCGCGAAATCCATGTCGGCCGCAAAGCGAATGCAATGGCTCCTCATTCCCTCAGGTTCATCGCTCCAGGATGAAAGCCCCTTCGCAGTATAGGACGCCGATCTCATCCGCGCGGCAACCTTGGCGCTTCGAACGGGCTTGTGTTCGATATTCGGATGATGCTTGCAAACCCCACAGATTCCGCAGGCTTCCCTAACAGCGAATACGGCCTGAGCCCGCATCGCGGAGCAACCATCCATCAAGGAGATGCTCTGGTGGGCAGATCATCGTTAGGCAGAGGGGGAATCTGCTGCGGGCTGGTCCGCCCGGTGATGATGCCATCCAAATATTGCACTGAATCCGACGACAGGATGGTCTGGCAGTCCTGGCCCCATTCATGCGAT